>JAUWSZ010000057.1 GCA_030609865.1 bacterium
TCCACTCCGCTTGCCATGGCCACATCGTATTCACCGGACTTGATCGCCAGCCAGGCCTCTCGAATCGCATTCGACCCACTGCCGCATGCGTTTTCAACGCGCGTGATCGGAATGCCCGTCACACCGACCTGCTCAAAGGCGATCTGCCCTGCCATGATAGGCGCATCCCACGCGAAACCCACGGTTCCAATATAACCCGCCTCGATATCGTCCGGATAGGCCCCTGCATCCTCCATGGCCTCGAAGAAGGCCTCTTCACACAACTCGCGGATATCCCTGTCCATGTGTATGCCGAAACGGGTCATTCCGACGCCGACGACATACACATCGGTTCCTGGTCTTCCCATAACAGCTCCTCCCGTTGTACGTGTCCATTTCTCCGAACTTCATTTCCTCGCAGCTTCAAAATCGGATTTCTTGCCGAGACACCGAAAGAGATAGGTGACGATCGAATTGCCCCATGGATCCTCTCGGAAAACATCAATGCACTGCTCGACCTGCTGGCCGATAAACAATTTCTCCTCCGGAGGATTCCAGTCTTTGAACAGGGTGTAGATCGATATGTTGTCTTCGGGCAAATAAACATAACCAAAGGCGTATGGCGTGTCCAGGCCGATGTGACTCATGTGAGCAATCGAATACGTCACGATTTCCCCATGGTTAGCCAGTGAATGCACTTCCATGCAGTCCATTCGAAAACACTTGGCACACACCTTCTTCCTGGGAAAGAATACCTTCCCGCACTCGGTGCAGCGGGAACCCACCAGCACCGGCCCATCCGGCGTGCGCTCAAAGAACTTGTCGACAGCAAACAACCCTTTTGGTCTGTTCTCCACGATGACTCCTCCTCCCTGTTTCATCCTATCTTCTCCAAATCAAACACCTTCTCCCCCACCCCTCCCCGATTGCGGTTGCCGCTACACGTAATCGTCGGTAATCGGCAAGACATCGGGATGCATCAGGTTGGCAGGATCGAAGGCTTGCTTGGTCTTCTTCAGAATATCGTAGTACTCTCCCCAGAGAGGAAGATGATATTCTCCCGAGCCGAACATGTTCCGATACAGGAACCCCCCGTGCTTCAACATCAGCTTGTGCGCCTTGTGCATGATGACGGTAGCACGCTTCACGGATTCCGGGTTCCCCTGGTCCCACCAGAAGTCTATCTCCACACCGCTGAACCGGCCGAAGGGCAGAGGCCCCTGAATGTCGGTGCCCGTCATGGCGTGTTCCGTAGCGATCTTCGGGTCCGATGTCTTCCAGTACTTCTTCACCAACGCGTCGTACTCCACCGCATATTGGGGAATCTTTTCCAGTTTCATGAAGCAGGCGGTCCACTGGAAGGCCCCTTGATAGGTTCCAATGAAATTGTCTTTGATGCCCAGGCTCTTCTTCAAGGGGTCCGTGCTTCCCGCCGCATCTTCCATTTCCTGGCCAAACATGGCCGGATCCATAACCATAAGTTCATGTTTCGCCACGATCTCACTCACGATCTCCTTCTTGATGGCAACTTCCTCTTTGTCGTATCCGCAGACGAGGATCGACAAGGGGTGTTGCGGGGACATTCCGATCACGCCGGGAACGGTGAAACCCTCGAGGTTGTTGACGATCGTCAGGGCCACCATGCCCGGATGGGCCTTGTACATGAAATCCGCCAGGTTCTCTTGCGCGATATCTCGGATCGCCTCCACTGCCAGGCAGAATGCGCGATGATGGTCATCTCCGAAATTGGCGCAGGTGATGATCTCCTCGAGTCCCTCCGTTTCGTCCCGTTCCGGGTAGAGCTTGGCCGTCAGCTCCGTACAGATGCCGAACATCCCGTCCGCGTTGAAGAACATCCCGAACAGATCGGGCCCCGGGGAGTAATGGAGGGGAACCTTGCCCACGTTGGGGATTGCACTCGCACCCACCTTGAAAATCTCGCCATTCGGTAAGACCCAGGTCATGTCCGATGAGAGATCGGCGTTGATGCCGTACTTGACCGCCATCCCCGCACCGCCACGGGAGATATAGTTGGAGAGAAGAGAAACACTGCCGAACGTCATGGGCAAGATCGGCTTCAGATGAGATCCTTCTGTCGCTCTGTGTTTGATCACCTCCCACCAGACGTATCGCATCCGCAAGCCCGGGCTCACCGTAACGGTCATGGATTCTTCGTCGATCGAACACACCTGGTCCAACCGGCGAAGGTCCACCAGGATGCCCCCCTTTCGCGGGATCGAAAGGCCGCCGTGATTGAAGCCGGTCGTCTGCGGCACTACGGGAATCCCGTGTTCATAAGCGATGCGGACGATCTTCTGCACCTCTTCCGTGGATACGGGCATCACCACGATGTTGGGGCGTTCTCCTGAAAAGATCGTGAAATCACGCCCATAAGAACTCAGGTCCGCCGGATTGTCGGTCACCCACTCTTCGCCGATCGCCTCAGACAATCTCTCTTTGACTTCCTGTACCTTCGATACCGTCAGTCCCGTCTCGCCGTTGCCGACCTCGAGCGGTTCCCATTCGGGGTCCTCATCCTTGAGAATGCGGCCGGGATTCATGATGTTTTCCGAATCCAGAACCCCCTTGATGTGCTTCAATACGGGAAGGTGATTCGGGATACTCGTATAGATCTTGCGTGCGAGTTCTCCGTGAGGCCGATCGAAGCACGCCCCGAGATCCGACAGGGCCAGGTTCAAGGTCTTGATCGCTTCACCCCGGTACGGCTCGTCGAACCAATCATAGACAGCGTACACGGCCCTGCCGCAGTCGAAGGATACGAACACCTTGCCCACCTTCTGCTCGGGGACGCCCGTCGAAGCGACTGCCTTGTCCACCTCGGCATCCATCTCCTTCAGCTTGGAAAACAAGGTGAAGAACGCGGTGTGATTGTCGGTCGCCTCCATCCAGGGGAGGTCCAGCTGGTCTGTCATCGGGGCAATCAGATCCTCTTCCTGGCTGCAGTTGTATTCTTTCAGAAGACTCAGGATTCTGTCCCGATGATGCTCCACGAGTCTTGCACGGCCTTCCAGACCCACGACCAGAATCCAGGGAGGAAAGGCTTCACCACAGCTTCCCAGCAGATTCTCCAAGTAGGCGCCGTTGATTCCCAGGTATTCTACACCAAGCTCGGTACGGGGAAGGTTTCTCATGGCTCTCAGCAATTCATCCTGATCATCGAAGCCGACCACGAGACAGGTCCGGGTCTCGTACACGGGCCAGAGAATGATCGTGGCCCTGGTCATGACGCCGAAAATATCATCCGAGCAGGTAAACCAGTTCGAAAGATTCGGCCCCCCCTCGCTCCGCCCATCGCTGGCTTCTTCATTGAACCCGTGGGTGCCGGTCTTGTGTATCCGGCCGTTTGCCAGAACGAGCCTCAAGTGGGTGACGGAATAATCCCAGTACTTCGCTGCCGCCTTCCCGACCACCCTCGCAGCACAGGATTCGGCCACCGATTCCGAATTGGCCGCTACCGGTGCGACCGCTCTCAGGCCCTGCTTCTTCAACTCTGCGTTGAGCTTGTCCCAGGACACGCCTCGCTGAACATGGGCGATCAGGTTGGGCGGGTCGATTCTCTCGATTCTGTCCATGCGTGAAAAATCCAGGAGAATCCCCTTTTTCTCAAGATCTTCTTCCAGCAGATAGCGGTCGTTGGCGGTAACGATGGCCTTCTTCTGTTCACGGGCCAGGTTGACGATCTTCTGTACCTCTTCGTCATCCGAGGGGCTCACGACGACCAGTCGGGGGGCTTCCTGTCCGGGACGAAGGAACTTGTGCCCGGCCCTGGATCCGAGAGATACGTTCTGCTCCCCCACGATTGATTCCAGGTGATCCAGCGTCTTCCGTTCCATGTCTCCCCCTTCTCAAGGAAACCTGCGATTGCCTTGCTATCCTCGTTAGACAGATGCTTCTTTATTATACTGTTACTACACCTTAAGTGACCGGTCAACCAGAAACTTCGTTGGCTGGCCAAATTTCTATCGCCAGTGGGATGCCCTTTCCATGTGGTCAATTTTTCTATTGACTGGCCAATAAATTGTTCTTGACACAGGTACACCTATCGAGTCATAGTTTTAATGAGAATACATGATGCGCTTTTTCAAACACCACCGGTTTCCGACGGATCGAGCACACCCGCCATGCCTGGCGAACACAGTGCGGCCCGAAGTAACGAAAAAGCTGTTCTATTAAGATATCAAACAATCAGCCCGACAACTCGAAAGGAGGTGACTTACACCAAACCGCAATCCATGAGCAGTTACTAAATCATTGACAGGATTTATCAACGTGACTCAACGTCGAAGGGAGGCACAAATGAAGAAAGGATTTTTTCTCAGCGTATTTTCTCTTGTAGCGGTCTTTGGGATGGTTACGATGGCGAGTGCGAGCTCTGTTGAGTGGGTGTACTTCACAAACGCCCCCGACGTGGGAGTTGGTCCGGGTGCCGATCTCCTTATGGGAACAGTTGACGACGCCCCGGATGCGAACAATACGCCTGGCGCCTATTCCATCGCCTCGATCGTATGGGATCCGCTTGACCCTCAGTGTGGTCCGCCCACCGTGTCCTACATGACCGGAATCGAAGTAGACTGTCTCGGAACCCCGCCCGGGGGATTAACCGCTAAATATCTCAACATCACACAGACAGAGCCGATCCCCGGGGTCGGAGCAACTCAAATCAAACTGACCGCCGGTGGAGCCCCGAATACGGCAAACAATTGTGGATTGGGTATATTTTATGGAACCAAGGATACTACAATGTATATGGGGGGCGTACCCGTTCTTCCTATGAATGACACCCCTGTGGATGGAAAGGTCATTGATGCTACCGTACCGGTTGCCTCGAGTTACACCTGCCTCACCACCACATACACACAGGCCTATTTGGAGTCGGTCAGGCAGAAACTTCCCGTCGCTGCGACCTCCTTTATGGTTGCCTGCGCTTCGATCAGTTTCGGGCCCCTGGCGATTCCGTGTTTGAACAATGCAGTCAGCGGGAGCACGGTCATCGCCTGGACAGACGATCCGCTCGATTGCGTGTCTGCCTGCTGTGATGATGATGCCGATGGTTACACCGGCGTGCAGTGCTCAGGCGGCGATGACTGCGTCGATACGAATCCGAACGTCCACCCCGGTGCCACAGAGATCTGCGGTAACGGGCTCGATGACGACTGCGTGGGCGGCGACGAGGCCTGTCCCGGACCTTGTGCAGGTGGAGCCGCAGAGTAACAGCCCCCTTGCGCATCACGGCGTTCGAATCACGAAACACGAAGCCGGCACCTCGGAGGTGCCGGCTTTCTTCCTATCCACATCTCCGATCACTTGACGCATGGGCGCCCTTTCCCTATGCTTCTACCGGAAAACAGAACCTGCCGTTGCGTAGAGGAGAGCAGAAGAATGCTGAGCGCATGGAAAGAAAGGGCACGATTGGAGGGGATCCTGATGAGTCTCGCGATGAGCATGTATCTCGTGAGCCGCTTCAACCGGGATTTCCGGGAAGACTTGAGAGAGCGAAACGGGATTGCAGAGATACGGACCTCCGATTGGAAGGTGGCCTGGCACTTCTACATCGCTCACGGCACCCTGCGAATCGCCCGTGGCAGCCATCTGAATCCGGATTATGCGATGGTATACAAGGATATCCCCGTCGCTTTGGACGTCATGACGAAAGGGACGGAGGAGGCCTTCATGCAGGCAATGATGGACGGCACGCTCGTCTTCGAGGGGGACCTTGCTTTTGGCATGTGGTTCAATGATCTGATGCAGAAGCTCGGCAACCTGATCAAGGAGAAGATGGAGGCCCTTCCCCTGAGCCGCTTTATGAAGTAGTCCAGCAGATTGCAGCCACTTGGCTCTTAGCTGTTAGCCATAAGCTTTTGGCTATTAGCTCCACGCCCCTCCCCCCACAACGTACCCACCAAAGAGGTGGGGAGGCGGGGAGCTAATAGCTAACAGCTAAAAGCTTATGCCTCGTTACCTTCAGTAAGCAGCCAGCACCTGATCCGCCACGAACATCCGGTGCTTCTCCGTGCAGTCTCCGAGGATCTCGAGCAGCTTGGCATCCCGGAAGATTCTCTCGGCACGGCTGCCACTCCGGTACCCTTCCTGACCGGTAATCTGCATGGCCCAGTCGGCAGCCTTGACGGCCGCCTCGGAAGCAAAGACCTTGGCGCTCGATGCGAGGACAGGCGCTTCCGCATTCTTTTCTTCCATCATCCAGACGCAGCGGTACAGAAGCATCAGCGCGGTCTCCTGGAAGAGCAATGTCTCTGCCAGCTTGAAGGACATCTCCTGATGCCTGGCCAGCGGCTTTTCGCCGGCCTGATGGTCGCGTGCGTGGACCCCGGCAGTCACCATGGCAGCGTTGATCATCCCCGTGGCCACGCCGCCGAAAAGGAGGTGCTCAAAGGCCCGCAGGATGAGCACCGATCCCGGCCCGTCGTCCGGGGCCAACCTCACCGCAGTGCAGTCCTTCAGGGATACGTCTGCAGTCGGGACGCCACGGCACCCCAGTTTTGTATGCGGAGGGGAGATCTCGAGCCCTGGCGCATCCGGATAGACAAGGAAGAGGGCCGCCGCCCCGTCTTCCGAGGCGGTCAGGATCTTCGGACCCGCCAAGGGGGCGTTCAGCACCATGGCCTTCTCCCCCGTGAGCTTGGCACCGCTCCCGGATGAAGAGGCCGTGGTTTTGGGCGTCCACGCATCCAGGCTCGCTTCCGGCTCCAGATCCCCACAGGCACCGATGGTCTCGCCGCCAAGAAGGCCACCCATAAATGCATCCCGCTCCGCCTTCTCCCCCCACTCGCAAAGGGAACGGGCACACAGCCCAACGCTGGACAGTACGCTGAGCGCGGTAGCCGGACACGCCTCACCCAGTTCCTGATGGAGCACGACTGTGCCCAGCAGGTCTCCACCGACGCCCCCCATCTCCGCGGGCAAACCCAATCCGAGCAATCCCTCCCGGGCCAGGACCTTTGCACGCTCTTTGATCATCGCCTGTGCTTCTTCCGCCGAAGCCGCATCCAGACCCGCTGCGCCAGGCGCGATATCCCGTCCACAACAGTCCCGGACCCTCTGCTGCACCTCCAACTGTTTGTCGGTAAACCTGAACTCCATGTGTGGGCTCCTTATGGAAGTTGCTGCATCAGCATGCGAGCAATAATGGTCTTCTGGACCTCCGAGGTGCCACCACCGATCATCCCCAGCTTCGAATCCCGGAAAAAGCGCTCTACCGGATACTCGTGCATCAGGCCGTAGCCTCCGTGAACCTGTACGGCATCGTCAGCGACCTTCATGCCCCAGTCCGAAACGAAGAGCTTGGTGATGGAGGCTTCCAGGTGGTTCAGGTCCGCCCCCTGGTCTTTCTTCCAGGCGATGCGGTAGATCAGCATGCGGGCCGCCTCCAGAAAGATCTTCATATCGGCCAGCATGTGCTTGATGGCAGGGAAAGAGGCAATGGGCCGGCCGAACTGGTGGCGGTCTTTTGCATAGCGCACGCACTGCTCGAGAATTAACTCTGTCGCCCCTACCATGGGGGCCAGCAACGCGCTGCGGTCCCACTCGACGGTCCCGAGGGCCATCATGAACCCGGCTCCCTCGTCTCCCAGTCGATTCTCGACTGGAACTTCGCAGTCATCGAAGACCAGTTCCCCGGTGGTCGAGGAACGGACGCACATCTTGTTCAGCTCCTTGCCGACCGAATATCCGGGGAAATCCTTTTCGACGATAAAGCCGGTGATGCCCTGGTGCTTCAGGTTCTTGTCGACCGTCGCATAGATCACCAACACGTCCGCGATCGGCCCGTTGGTGATGAACATCTTGGTGCCGTTGAGGACGTATTTGTCCCCTTTTCTGACCGCGGTGGTCTCCAGGCCGGCGGCGTCGGAGCCTGCATTCGGCTCAGTAAGCCCCATGGCGCCGACCCATTCCCCTGTGGCCAGTTTCGGTACATACTTCTTTCGTTGTTCCTCGTTCCCCCACTTGTGCAGCGTGTCCATGGTCAGGAACGTGTGGGCGCCCCAGGCCAGCGTGAATCCCCCGTCCACACCTGCCCGGCCCGCAGCCTCATGGGCCATACAGGTCGTCAGAACGTCCGCGCCGCTGCCCCCGTACTCCTCCGGCAGATGGAGGCCGATGAACCCCTGTTCCCCCATCTTGCGCCACGCCTCCCAGCAGAACTGATGCTTGTCATCAGACTCTTCCGCGTAAGGGGCGACCTCTTTTCGAAAGAACTTCAATGCCTGCTCGTAGAACATCTTCTGTTCGTCAGAGAGATGGAATTCCATAACCTTTCGTCTCCCTCGTCGGTTCTATGTACTCTGTGTTGCGAGAGCCGGACCCTTGTAGCGCCCTCGCCCACCGGTGACGGTCGTGGTAATCGCCTCGGTCGGGCAGTTGTTGTAGCAAGCCCAACACCCCGTACAACGCTTCGAGAAGACCGGATAGGGCCGCAGGGAAATCGCCCTTGAAGCGCAGCCAAGAGCGCATGCGGCGCACTGGATGCACCGCTTCGGGTCCACCCTTTTCGTGCCCATGGCGAGCCTGAGCTCCTTCGGCCCTGCCCTCTTCCCGATCAGGTGCAACGGGCTCACCCTGAAATCGAAGATCTTGGATCTCAGGTTCTTGGAACTCAATTGCCGGACAAGCCCTTCGACAAAGGGGCCGACAGCTTCGAGGTCACCCTCGTCAGGCTTTCCAGCAAACCCCTGTGCCTTGGCCCCGAACTGCCTCGCCACAGGCCAGTTGGTCTCAGCCGTCACCTCCAGGCCTTCGAGGACGAGGAAATTCTTCTCCATAAGCAAGTTGGCCATCGTACGCAGTGTGTTGATCGGCTGGCCACCGCTCGTGCAGAACAGAAACGAGGGGACGAGCTTCTTCTGAGTGGGGATCAGTCCCAGGACTTCGTAGAACCCCCAGGAAGGCTTCCATGCCATGGTAGGCGTCCCGAATCCTACGACGTCGTACGAACCGAGATCGTCGAAATCAGGCTCCCTTACAGGATCCCGCA
>JAUWSZ010000070.1 GCA_030609865.1 bacterium
ACTCACAAACCACCACGCTTCTGGCCCCAGGACGCCTATGAAAGTGGGCTTTTTGTCTGGCTATTGGGCATCCGTGCCCGTGTGCGTGCCCGATTTTTGGCTATCAGCTATTAGCCCACCCGCGCCTATTTTTGTGTGCATCCCGTTGGGGGGAGTGGTTTGGGAGCTAACAGCCAAGATCGAGGACGAGGACGACGACGAGGACGAGCGAAGGTGAAGCAAATCTCGACGGAACAAGGGGATCGCATTGCAACGCCTCCACGTGTTAAACTTATCGGTTCAAAGAACCTTCTGTACAAAAGATTCCGCGAGGGGGTAAACCGCATGACCGATTTGCCGATCCAGGCCTTTATCGACGCCGTCCGCGACCAGAAGGAACGGCTCACAAACCTGGCTTCAGGGGGCCGCAAGGTTCTGGGCTATTTCTGCACGTACACGCCCATCGAGCTCATCCACGCCGCCGGCTTCGTCCCGGTCCGCATCCTGGGAGGTGGGACCACCATCGAGCGAGCGGCCTCTTTGACGCCGACCTTCATCTGTCCCTACCTGCGCCAGGCCCTGGAAAAGGCGCTGCGCGGGGAGTATGACTTTCTGTCGGGCCTGATCCAGGGGTACACGTGCGACGTGGCCTGCGGGTTGATCAACATCTGGGAACTCAACATTCCCGGTGAGCTGTACCACACGGTGCCCCTGCCCTATCAGGACAGCGCGGATGCACGCAAGTACTTCCGGCAGGTCCTGGGAGAGCTGGGGGAGAGGCTGAACGGCATCGGCGGGCGACTGACCGACGAGGCCCTGGCCGCTTCCCTGGACCTGTACGGAGAAATCAGAAGACTGTCCCTCGAGTTATACCGGCTCCGGTCTCAGGGGAGGCTGGCCCTGCCTGCCGCGGACCTTCTCGTCGTGGTGCAGGCGGGCCTCGTGACCCCGCCCGAGGACTATCTGCCCATGCTAAAGGACTTCGTGGCTGCAGCGGAAGACCAGCCGAGCGCGCAGGTGAGCGGTGTGCCCGTCCTGGTTTCCGGGAGCGTGATCGACGAGCCGCGGGTCCTGGAGATCCTGGAGGCCTCGGGTGGGCGCGTGGTGGGGGACGACCTGTGTACCGGGCTGCGGGGATTCTCGCCGCCCACGGGCCGGGGAGAAGATCCGATCGACCGGCTCATGGACCGCCACTTCAAGCGATTTCCCTGTCCGGCCCGGATGAAGGCCCAGGAACGGGCGCCTGTCCTCGTGGACCTCGTGAAAGGATCCCGTGCCAAAGGGGTGGTCTTCTTCCTCCAGAAGTTTTGTACGCCCCACCTGGCCGACCTGCCCGTCGTCCTGGATGCGCTGCAGGCGGAAGGGGTGCGCGGTCTGGTCGTGGAGATGGAAGAGACCGGCTTCAACGAGGGTCAGCTGCGGACCCGGGTGGAATCCTTCCTGGAAATGTTGGAGGACTGAAATGGAAAAGGCGAAGAAATCACACAAGCGGCTTCGGTCCGCAAAAGAGCTCAACCGGGTTGTGGCCGAGTTCTATCTCGAGTGCCACGAGGCCAAGGCGCAAGGCAAGCCCGTGGGCTGGATGCCGCCCATGAACGGGGTCATCGAGATCTTCTATGCCATGGACCTCCAGCCCGTCTTTCCGGAGAACTGGTCGCCCGTCTGCGCCGCCTTCGGGCTTTCGGCGCGGAACTTCGAGGTCTCGGCGGGCATGGGGTTTTCCAGGGACCTGTGCGGCTACCTGCGGAACATCGTGGGCTATGTTTACGGGCCGATGAACGAAGAGGGAACGCCCCTGGGCGGGCTGCCCGAGCCGGACCTGATCATCTCCGCCTACGGCGGATGCATCCCGGCCATGAAGATCCTGCACACCCTGGAACGCCGGTTCCCCGAGGCCAAAGTCCACACGAGCGAATTGCCCCAGGTCGGGTACGAGAACATCCGCCAGCACCATCTGGACTATTGCGTGAGCGAGACGCACCGTCTGATCGACTGGCTTACCGAGACCACGGGCCGGAAGCTCGACTACGACCGCTTGAAGGAGGTGGTCCGGCTCTCGGACAAGGCCTGCGAGCTGTGGGACGAGATCATGAGCTACCGGAGGTTCATCCCCACGCCCATCTCGGCCGCGGAACTGGGGGTCATGTTCGTGATGGTCACCCGCCAGGGAACGCAGGTGGCCGTGGATTTTCTGACCGAACTCCGTGACGAGGTCAAGGAACGCGCCGAGGCCGGGATCGGTATGATCGAGGAGGAAAAGATCCGGCTCTTTTGGGACAACATCCCCCTGTGGTACAACATGGGCCTGTTCAACTACTTCGAGAAGATGGGCGGCGTCGTGGTGGCCGAGACCTATTCCGCGGCCTGGTCGATGCGCCTGGACCCGGAAAACCCGATCGAGTCCGTGGCCCGAAAGTCCCTGGTCTCCTACCCGATGGTCTCCTGCACCTCCATCAAGAAACGCAGGGACATGGTCCTCAAGGCCTGCCGGGACTATCACATCGACGGCGCCGTGATGCACAGCAACAAGTCCTGCGTGCCGATCACCCTGGGCCAGATGGACATGAAACGTGCCCTGGAGGAGGAACTGGATATCCCATCCGTGATCATCGACGGCGACCACATGGACGCAAACAACTTCTCCGTGGCCCAGTTTCAGACCCGGGCCGATGCGTTCATGGAGATGCTGCTGGAGAAGAAAGGGTGAAGACGAGCGTGAAGGCCTGAGCCTGTCAGGCGAGTGGGGGTGACCGATACCGACCGAAGCCGCTGAGCAGGCCCTGTTCGATCTTGAGGGATGGAATACTGAAAAGGCAATTGTGTGTCCAGAAAGAAAACACGCAAGATGTTGCTGGAAATCCTGCTCCTGTTTCGCTTCGCTTGACGATCCCGGCCGAGAAACGCTAACATGTAAATCTGAGATCCAGGCCAAACAGAGTTATCTCCAGCAAAGCAGCTGGAGGGAGCAACCAGCGAGGAGGAAGCCTGTTGTCGCCCGGCTGTTTCTCTTAGTGTGCCGTTGGTTCATGTCGGATCCATCGCGACTGCGTTTTCACGTTCGAGGGGGGGAGAACCATGAGTGAGTCGAATGGCAACAAGTCGATCCCGTTGTACTTGGGGCTCTTCTTGATCTCTGTGGCGTCCTTGACATCTGAAATCCTTCTGATCCGCATCACTTCCCTCGTTTTCTTTTTCATTATCGGCTATGTCGTAATAGGCATCGCGTTGCTTGGCTTTGGTGCCGCCGGATGTTTCCTGTCCGTCTATCCTGCCTTGCTCCAGGGGAACTCCCGAAGACGACTTACAATTCTGGCCGCTGCTTTCTCTGTCTTCACCCCGATTGCATATTTCATTTCGGTTACGCCCGCGCCCTATGCCACTGGATCGAGTTTTCTGCTTTATCTGCTCGTCATTTCCATCGTGATGACGCTCCATTTTTTCCTGGCAGGTCTTGTCATCTCGTATGTGTTCACTCGAAGGGTCTGGGAAATCCATCGCCTCTATTTCATTAATCTTGTCGGTTCTGGAATTGGATGTTTCGTTCTCATTCAATTGATTCGGCCTTTGGGAGGTGAAGGTCTCATCCTCCTGGTGACGTTCCTGGGAATCCTTTCGGTTGTGTTCTTCGCGTATGAACAATCGAAGAAAACCAGCATGGCGGCCTTGCTGGTAGCATTCGGCATTCTGATGCTGGTTCCGTATGCCAAGGGAATCTTTCGCATACATCCAACCCTCCCCGGAAAGCAAATGACCATGCTCATGGAGCATCACCCAGACGCTGAGATTGAATTTCAGGTGTGGGATCCTGTTGCCAGGGTGGACGCCGTGTCCATGCCGGACGAGTATCTCTACATCCCCGACAAGATTCCGTTCAAATTTGCAACGAACGACGGCAGTGCCGGGACGATCATTCTCGGATTCGAAGAGGATTTTGCGGATGTGGATTTCGCCGACTCCATCTGGCTTGGGGTGCCCTATTGGCTCAAGAAGAACCCCGAGGTGCTGATCGTCGGTCTGGGAGGGGGAATGGATGTGCAGGCGGCGCTGCATTACAAGGCCAGCAAGATATACGGCGTAGAGATAAGTGCCAGAATGATAGAGATGATGAGGGACTTCTACAGATCATTTGCCAATTCCCCCTACCAGCGAAAAAACGTGCAGATCATACACGATGAAGGAAGAAGTTACATAAGAAGGATGCAGGGAAAAGTCGATCTCATCCAAATGACAGGCGTTGACACATTTGCAGGGCAGTATGGTGGAAGTGCCATCATGGTGGAGAACTTTCTTTACACGGTTGAATCTTTCAAGGAGTATTTCGATCACTTGAGAGATGACGGCTTGTTCTGTATCCACCGAATCACAGACCCCGTTTACCTGAAATCAGCCTTGCGCACATCCGCCGTGGGCGTTGAAGCTCTTCGACAAATGGGCATCGAGAATCCCGAAAATCATTTTATTGTGATAAGGCAGGGCACGATGCTCACCACCTTGATGAAGAAGAGCGCATTTTCGTCCGAGGAAATTCAGACCATAGAGGAGAATCTAAAGAAGTTCAGGTTGGATGAGACCAGGGATCCCGCGCCTTTCCTAAAAGGAATCGTGGATGCAGGTCTGATGCAAGAAAGACAGTTGCTGTGGAAACCTGGTTCCAGTGAGAAGAATCCGTACGTGGAGTACTTCACGGCTGTGCAGAACGAAGACGAAAAATCCTTTTTCGACAAATACCCGTTTGATGTAACCCCGTGCACGGACAACAAGCCCTTCTTCTTCGTGTTCGAAAGGTGGGACAGGATCTTCCGAGATGGGTTTAGGGCCATAGCGGCCGCACCCGGGTTGGTCATTCTAGGTTTCCAGTTCTTGTGGATCTGCTTCATGACACTGCTGCTGATATTGCTTCCCCTTTTCCTGTTTCGCCGCAGGGGTTTGAATACAAAACACAGCAAAGGATACATACTCTATTTCTCCTGTCTGGGACTCGGCTTCATGCTCCTGGAAATAGGGTTCATGCAGAAATTCACTCTGTTCCTTGGCCATCCAACGTACTCGATATCAGTCATCTTATTCTCCCTGCTCGTTTTTTCCGGGTTCGGAAGCCTGACAGGCGGCAGGCTTCCGATTACGGATCGGACCATTATCCTGTACAGTATCTTGAGCATTGTCTCGATTGCTGTTGTCTTTCGCTTTCTTCTCGACCCTCTGTTCCACAGCTGCCTTACGATGATCTTACCGGCAAGAATCATGATCTCCGTCCTCGTGGTTGCACCCTTGGGCTTCTTTATGGGGATGCCCTTCCCGACAGGTCTCAGAGTCGTTGAGAAAGAGGCTTTGGCCTTCGTACCCTGGGCCTGGGCAATCAATGGGAGTTTTTCCGTCGTGGCAACGGCTCTTGCAAGTCTGATTGCCGTGGCGTTCGGGTTCTCGAACTTGGTATTCTGTTCGATTCTTCTGTACCTGGTGGGCATGTTGGTCATGGTCTCGCCCGGCTTTGGCATCCTGAAAGACGCAGGGCCGAAGTGAAATCCTGTGAACGGATGGGGGTTATTGGGCTGGAAGAGCGCCCTGTGCCCGGTTCTGCTTTCTCCTCGACCCGAACAGCACATTCAGAAAGGCCGGGATGATGAGCAGGGCGGCCAGGGCGTTTGTTGCCATGATCAGTGGTATCAGGAGGCCCAGGTAGACGACGGGCATGAAGCTGGAGAACAAGAGCACCGAGAACCCTCCCGCCACAGCCACCGCGTTGAGGAAGATCGCCCTTCCGGTGGTTTCCATCGTCACATGGACGGTGGAAGCAAGATCTTTCGTACGGGCTGCCTCGATCCGGTAGCGGTTGATGAAATGGATCGAGTAATCCACGCCGATGCCGATACACACGCTTGCGATTAGGGCGGTGCCCATGTTCAGAGGAATTCCGGAGATGACCATGAGGGCGAAGCTGAACGTGATCGTGATGATCAGCGGTATCACACCGATCAATGCATACACAAGAGACCGAAACATGATGATCAGGATAAGCAAGACCACACCATAGCTCACCGCCAAGCTGTAGATCTGACCGAGCACCAGGTATCGGACCAACTTCAAATTGATCACGCCGTTGCCCAGGCTGCCGATGCTTGCCTTGTGGGTGAACAGTTCCGCAGCCGCTGCATCGAACGTATCGATCACTTCCTTGAAGACGTCCGAGTCGTTGGATTTCACGTTGACCTCGATGTTGGCGCGCCGATATTCATCGTCCACGGTGCCCGCAAGTTCCGTTCCACCCGACATCTCATAGAGAAGGAGGTATTGAGCGATCAGGGCCCGTCCCGCCTCCGGATCCAGGTCATCCGCCGGGCCGGGCACTCGATCAAAAGCCGGATCGCCGTCGTGAAGCAGCAGATGCATCCTCGCCAGGAAATCGGCCATCGAGAGCGTATTGCCAACCTCCTCCATCGACTCCAGGCGGTCTTGAAGTCGACCCATTCTCCAAGGCAGGTCGGGATTCTTCAGACCCCCGTCTTCGCCGCTGTCCACTTGGATGTGGATCGCGCCTGTCCCCGGGAAGTGTTCGTTGATGAATTCACTGGAGATGCGAACCTCCGAATTGCTGCGAAAAAAGTGCACCGGATTCTGGCGTGCGCGAAGCTGCGTGGAGATGGCTCCTGTAACAACCACTCCCACTACAAAGACCGCGATCAAAGGCTTTGCATATTTCAGGCTGGCACGTCCGATGGCGCGGCTGAAACCCTGCATCCCGCCCCTGCCGGACACAGGGGCCGTCAGGAGCCGCTTCGGCTTTCCCAGAAGAACCAGGCAGGCCGGAATGAAAGACAGAGAGAAGACCATGGCGGCCATGATGCCAAAGGCGACTGCGGCACCGAATTCACGGATGGGCACGATCTCCGCAGTCCCCAGGGCGAG
This sequence comes from bacterium, assembly GCA_030609865.1. The sequence continues at coordinate 6,883 of JAUWSZ010000070.1, forward strand.
GAATCCCGCGGCGGTGGTGATGGATGTCATGACCACCGGTGCATTCATCTCCTTCATGGTATGGAGAACAGCCGATCGGTTGTCCTTTCCCATGCCGAGCTGATGGTAATACTCACTGATCACATGGATGCCGTCGGCGATGCCCATGGCCATCAGAATGATCGGGATGCTGGTGGAGATAATGGTGATCTTCACCCCCACCAATTGCATGGCGCCAAAGGTCCAGACGATCGCGGCCACGACCACGGCCAGAGGAATCCATACCCCGCGCAGGCTCCGGAAGGCCAGCCACAACAACAGAATGACCACCACCGAAACGAGGGGCAGCATCACCCGGTTGTCCCGGTCCATGTACTTGTCGGCCAGGCCGGTTATGATGGGATAGCCGGCGACATAGGCCTTGCCAGGGCCGGGATCCCCGGCCAGCATCTTCTTCAGGGAATCGTAGGTCGTCACACACTCAAAGGTCTCCCACGGATCAAAATTCGGACGGGCCAGGATCAGTGTGGCCTTTCCATCCGGCGAGACGAGGTTGGAGCTGATCATCGGATCTTGATGCAAGGCCTCGCGGAGAATCTTCATCTCATCCGCCGTCTCAGGAATCGCCTCCACGAGAGGACCAACAAGGATCTCTCCTCCCGAAGAGGTGATGCTCTCCACCGTGGTCAGTGATTTCACCTCTTCCACGAACCCGCTTGCTTCCAGCCAATCGGAGATCCGCCCCACTTGGGCGATCATCTCGGGGGTGTACAAGCCCCTCTCGCAATAAAGGGCGATGGCAATTTGGGCTTTGATATCGAAGTGTTTCTTGAACTCGTCATAATACGCGTGGAGGGGGTCATCGGCGGGTAGCAATCCCTCGGCGGAATGATCTCGCTCGACATCCTTTGCGAAGAAAGCAAACAAGAGACTTACCGATAGGATCAGGGAGATCACCGTTCGGGGATACCGGGTGAAGGCGATCGTCATTCGGGGCAGGTCGTCAGCGTGGTTCATCAAGGGTACTGCACGGTTGACATTCGAGCGAGTTCACTCACAGAACTGGGGTACACCCTACATGTAGCCCAGGCTTTGCAGCTTCTTGACCATTTCCGCGTTTTCCTTGGCAGACAGGGTTGCCCCGGAGCCCTGACCGAAAGAACTGCTGACCGTTTCCGCCTCCTCGCGCAGCTCCGCGACCTCTTCGTATTCAGGATTCGACAGGGGCTGCTGTTCCATCGGGTCGTCGTTCAGATTGTAATACTCCACGGGCGCGGTGGGGTCAAGGGGTGCATAGGCGAGTTTCTGACCGCTGCGCCGCACTCCCCGGATCAGAAAGATCTTCTCCGCCTGCGCACCGCCGCGTGCCTCGAGGTAGATCGAACGGTTCTCCCCCGTGCCGTTGGCCATCAGCTCGTAGTAGCTCGAGCCGTCAAAGCCGGTCGAGGATGTCTCGAGCCCAAAGGCCTGGATCAGGGTGGGAAGGAAATCGATGTGCCGAACCTCGGTTTCCAGCCGGTGCCCCTTAGGA
>JAUWSZ010000469.1 GCA_030609865.1 bacterium
CGTCAGGGTCGAGGCAGAAGCCTTCACCTTCGAGGGGTTCACATGGCGCCCGATGGGAGTCGAGATTCTTCTCCAACAGGAAGGGTTCGAGATCCTTCTGAAGGAGGCGGATCTCTGCGGCGTTTCCACGGCGGGAACCGTGAAAGTACTGCCAGAGCAGCTGGCCATCGATCTCGAAATCTCGTGCCAGGAAGAGAAGATCGAGAACGTCCTCGACTGCGTCCAAATCGATGTGGAGGCAACTGGAGATTGCAGTTTCAAAACGAAACTGAACGGAGAGGGCCGGGAAGAGGAATTCCTGCGATCGCTTCAGGGCGATTTCGAACTCAATTGCCGGAAGGGTACGATTCTTCAAGATCCCTTCCTCTCAGCCGTTCTCTCCTTCCTAAACACAGCAGAAATCCTACGGGGGAAACTTCCTGACTACAGGACGCAGGGGTTCCCCTACAACTCGATCCAAGCCCATGGAATTATTCAGAAGGGCGAACTGAAATTTGAGGAGGTTGTTATCGATGGAACGACCGTGGATATCTATGCGGTCGGTGGAATTGACATGGAGGAAAGAACGATGGATGTCAGGGTGCTGGCCTCGTCTTTCCAAACCGTCGAGTTCATCGCTTCAAAGATTCCTTTGCTCTCGTACCTCCTTGGGGGTAGGGGGGTGACAGCCGTTCCGGTCCGAGTGTATGGGCCGCTGGACGACCTGATGACCGTGCCCCTGTCGCCTGTGGCTCTGGGGGAAGATCTGCTGGGAATCATGGGGAGAACACTGAGTCTTCCCTACGCAGCGGTCAAATGGTTCTACCCCAAGAAAGAGAAGCAGACCGAGGTGCAGTGACTCGGAAGGCTGGGCGTTCCGGTAGAAGGAAAACCTCGAACTCGGAGGAAGCCTCAAGATGAAACAAATTGGCGAATTCCTGAAGACGACGGCAGTGGGCGGTTTGTTCGTAGTGTTGCCGGTGCTCCTCCTCTATCTACTGCTGGGCGAGATCCTGGATCTCGTGGTCGGGCTGGCCACGCCCATCGCCGACCTTTTCCCAAAGGGGATGTTCGACGACCTGACGGCTCCCTTTCCGATTGCTGTGGCCCTGATAGTTGGCATCTCCTTTCTGATCGGGCTCACCTTGCGTGTGGAGGTCGGAAGGCGTCTCGGTGGCTGGATCGAGGGCAAGGTGTTGGGAAGACTGCCGATGTACAGCGCTCTGAAGAGTCTGACCAAGGCGTTTCGAGAAGCAGGGGAGGGCGCTGCATTCAGGCCGGCCCTGCTCGGCTCTTCCGAGGGGGTTCGGGAGCTCATTTACGTGGTCGAGGACCACGGCGACGGACAATTGACCGTACTGGTGCCCTGGGCGCCCACAGCCTTTTCCGGGTTCGTGAAGATCGTTGCCAGGGATCAGGTCGAGATGCTCGAAACAAACCTGGGGGAAGCGTCCAGGGTCCTTAGTCACTGGGGTGTCGGGATCCGTGACCTTCTCGGTAAAGGATGATCGGGACCGGATAACCGCCAGATGGCAGGACTTCGAGAATCATCCTGAAAAAGGGAGCATTCTGACGGCACTGTCGTCATGTTTCGTCGCAAAATGACGACAGTGGAGTCTATTCGGCAGTGGATACGAGAGAGGTGATTAGAAATGAAAAACGACCCGGATGACAAGGCCAGGCACAAACGCACATGCCTACAGTTGAACAGGCTGGAGAGGTTGACCGATGTCGTCTATGCAATCGTCATATGGCGCGCCTTCACGCTCCTTCCGAAGCCAACCGCAGAGGAATGGGGTGGGGAAGCCCTGGGGGCCCGTTCCTGGCCGAGCCGATCACGGCAATGATTACGATCCTCCTGGCTTTCGCTGGACCCGTCTTCTGGGAAATAGGATGGCTTTCCTATCCGTTCATCGTTATTCTGGTTCTACGCCGGAGGGAAGGCAGACATCCTGTTGAATAAGAAGGGGGTGTTCGCATTGTGTGAATCCGCACATCCAGGAAGGAGATTTTTGCTGGTCCTCTTCTTCGGCACTGTCCTCTTGTTGACGGCTGAGAGTGGGGCCACGTTGCCGTGGAGCAAGGGGGACAGGCCGGGGTCGACAGCGGCGGAAACGTCGAGGGACGGCAAGGAGTCTGCGGGCGTCATGACACAGGAGGAACTCCAGTCTCAAGTGATGAGCTTCGCGGACCGATTCTTCGTGCTCATCGGGGATGGGCTTCTTGTTTTTGAAGCGCAGACGCAAGACACCAAGGCCCTCGTGAGGGTCAGGCGGGATGCGGTCCATTCCATTTACGCGTGCTTGAACATAGCCGCACAGCCAAATCCGGAGGTCGCACTCCTGGACATGGTGGTCTTGGCATCGCTGGGTCGAATGATCTACGAGGAGGCGTACCTGCCAAATTATGGCGCCTCCGTGGAACCGATGGTCAAAGCGTACGCAAGGGCGGAGAAGGACAGCTGGGGAGTCGTGGCTCGAATCCTTACGAAGGAGCAGCAGGAAGAATTGCGGAGCATCATCCGGGATTGGCGCCGGGATCATCCCGAGGTAATGTTCTTTGCATACATTCGGTTCAGCGACTTCGCTGTGGATCGGAGGAAGGGCGCGCTTGGAAAGATGGTCAAATCCAAGGGCATGTTTTCCTCGGTTAAAGACGCATCGCTGGAGGTCGAGAAGACACGTCTGTTGGCCGAGCGGGGGATGTTCCTGGGGACCCGGCTGCCGCTTATGACGGGGCAGTTCGTCAATTTGTGGCTTTCCACATGGGTCAACAACCCGGACGTGGAGAAGATACTGAACGACCTCCACCAGTTCTCCGCTGTTTCGGGTCGCCTGGCCGATGCAACGGAGAAATTGCCGGAACAAATCGCCGCAGAGCGCAAAGCGGCGGTCGACCAGATCGCGAACGGGATGATGGAGGTCAGCAATCAGTCGATCGCCAAGTTCATGGAAGGGCTCGCACAGGAGCGCAAGGAGACGTTCCAGGATCTGATAGAGCAGGAGACAGAGCTTCGCGGAGCCATCGTTGATCTGAAGGAGACCCTTCGAGAAGGGAACGAACTCGCCTCTACCGTCGATGCACTTGCGGCCCGGTTCGACACAGGCCCCTCGGATACGGAATCGGAACCCTTCGACATCAAGGACTACCAGGCCACCCTGAAAACGGCATCCGAGACCGCAGAGAACCTCGTTGGCCTGGTGGACGCGCTCGATCGGCTTCTGACGTCCCCGGGTTGGGAACAGCGGTTGCCCCAACTCGTTGGCTTGGTCGACCGCATCGAGAGCGAGACCGAAGAGACCCTGAACCACGCCTTCATGCTGGGGGCGCTGTTCGCACTTCTCTTCATTGCCGTTCTCCTGCTCGCTGCCATCGCCTATCGATACTGGGTGAGTCGTGCAATCGAACAGAAGCGAAGAGCATGATGGTCTTTCTGTTTTGGAATGGATGAAGTCTAGAGAGAACCCGATTAAGTGTCAATGAAAAAGGGCCCCTTTTCTTGTTGACACGTAACGCCGGGCTCCCCTATGCTGCTTGGATTGCAGCAGGCTCAGAAACCATCACCCCGAGCGATCAAATCGACGAGGAGACAGCCATGAGTGAGGACGTCCATTACAAGCTGGGTGAGAGACTCAATGAATATCCGGTCAAGATGCCGCTGGTGGATGCATTCCTGGACATCCTGCGGGAGTACTATACAGAGGAACAGGCGGC
>JAUWSZ010000407.1 GCA_030609865.1 bacterium
CAAAGTCGCCCTGCACAAATCTCCGACGGAACCCAGGACAGCACCGAACAACTCAAGCACTGCCAGGGAAACATAGTGACATTTCCAAGACACCCCACTCGAATGTGCGTACCCTGTATATGCATCTCCGGTCCGTGCTCGACAAGACGCTGGCGCCGCCTGGGCTGTGTCTGCGCATCCCCAAAGCCTCCCCACCAGCCTCCCGGAGGAGTATCCCGGCGTTGAAGGCAAGCGAACTGATGTCCATGGCATGTACATATCTCACTCCGAACCCAGGGATTGGAGCAACAACTCGACCAGATCCAATGTCTGTGGGAGGTTCTTCTCCTCCATGGAGCCCAGGCCATCCTCCAACATGCTCAGACAGTACGGGCAACTCGTGACAACCCTCTCTGTGCCGAGGGCAACCGCTTCCTCGGCTCGTATCCGATTGATCCTTTTGCCGAGATGTTCATGCATCCACACCCTTCCGCCCCCTGCGCCACAGCAGAACCCCTTGTCCAAGGAGCGATCCATTTCAATGAGGTCCAGCCCGGGAATCGCGCGTAGGATCTCACGAGGGGCACTAGACTGCCCGTTGACGCGGGCCAGATAGCAGGGATCGTGAAACGTGGCCCTCCTCGGAACCGGTATTTTCAACTCCAATCTTCCCTGATGCAGGAGCTCGGCAAGGACCTCCGTGTAATGGAAGACGGCGAAATCGCCTCCGAACTGCGGATACTCATTCTTGAGGGTATGAAAGCAGTGCGGGCACAGGGTGATGATCCTCGTCACCTTCGTCTGCTCGAGCCGTTGGACGTTCTGTTCGGCGAGTTGCCGGAACAGGTATTCGTTGCCCATCCTGCGCGGCAGATCTCCGCAACATCGCTCCTCCTTGCCCAGGACAGCGAAGTCGAGACCCGACTTTGTCAGGACCTTTACGATGGATGCGGACACCTCTCGGTACCGGGAGTGGAACGCCCCTTCACATCCGATCCAAAGAAGATATTCTGTAGGACCCTCTGCAGTCGCATCCTTGACCTTCACGTTCTTCGCCCATTCGGTCCTTCGGGCCGGGCCCTTGCCATAGGGGTCCCCGTAGACTTCGAGCTTCCGAAATACCTGCTTCATCTCAGGGGGAACCCGGCCTTGGGCCAACACGAGGTGACGACGCAAGTCCATGATGGTCTGGGGGTGTTCAACGGACACAGGGCAGGCAGCCTGGCAGGCATGACATGTGGTGCAGGCCCAGATTTCGTCCTCGGAGACCCTCTCCCCGATCAGACTCTGTCCGTCAGCGTATCGCCTCAGGTCCTGCATGAGCTTCTTCGGGGAAAGGGGCTTTCCGGACGCAGTGGCCGGACACTGCTCCTCACACCTCCCGCATTCCATGCAGGCCTGCGCATCCAACAGTTGCTTCCAGGTGAACTCCTGTCTCCGGGACGCGCCAAAGGGCTCGCCTCGCTCCAGGACGAGGGGCCTCATCGCCCCGGTGGGGCCAAGATCCCTGTGATAGATGTTCAGGGGTGCGGTCACAGCATGCCTGAGCCTTCCATAAGGCATCCAGGCGACCAGGCCGACCACGAGAAGGAAGTGAAGGCGCCACACGTAGCGGACGAGAGCAGGGTCCAGGGCGATCCATTTCGAAAGGAGCAACCGGACAGGGGTCCAGGCCGCGTTATCAGGATTCACCACCGAGATCCTCGCGCTCCCGAGAACAAAGCCGGAAAAGAAGACCGCCAAAAGAATGCCCAGGAGAACCCAGTCGCCGAGGGGGGACGGCCGGCCTTGTCGCCCTCTCTTCGCCCTTCTCACTGCCGCTGCCAGAACACCGACGATTCCACACAGCCCGGACAGGTCAAAAAGAAGTCCGAGTACGTTCGAGACAGAAGAGGGGGTCGTAAACGGAACCTGAACGGCCAACACGAGGAGCAGGGGAACGAGAAAGCCGATCACGATGCCTACATGGGAGAATCCCGCCCACCGGTCTTCAAAGATCTCTTTCTGGCCCAACCCGGACTTCAGGAGACAAGCAAGCCTTTCAAGCCTCCGGCTGCTCCGGTCCTCTCTTCGTCCCGATCGCCACCACCGTCGCCGAAGATGGAAGCCGTACGAAAACAGACCCATCCCGGACACGAGCAGGAGAGAATAGTAGTACTGGCCGATCACGGCCTGAGGGGTCCCCCAGGCAACGATCGACCCGTGAAACCTGCCCAGCAGAAAACCACTCGCCGAAGTAGGATCGTGACACTGCCCACAACGCTTCTCGCTCAATCGGCGTTCTTCCCCGTGAGCAGCCTGACCTTGGTGGCAATCCACACATCGGGTGGCATCGAAGACCCCCGAGAGATCCCCCTTCCGGTGGGCCGATGGTTGAAAGGACAGGAAAGATGCCGGCATGCTCACCCGGCCCGACTCTCTCGGGTGGCATTCCGCACAGGTGTCCTTCAAGTTCCGGGGATGAACGCTCGAGGCCAGACTCGACGGAGGGAGGATTGCGTGTTTGGTGTGGCAGTCATGGCATTCAGGAGGGCGGCCTCGGGCCGCCCCCTGGCCATGAAGGTTTTGGTGGTCATGGCATTGGTTGCAGTCGACCTTCTGCACGGTCTTTCTGTGGACGTGCTCCTTGTCTTTCGTTCCAGCATGGCAGTCCTGGCAGTCCAGTTGCCCTTCGTGCACAGAGCCTCGGAAGTCTTCCACCGGTATACGAAGCCGGCTCTCCCGGCTCGCCTCGCCGTGGCACCGGACGCAGTCCTCCGTCTCATAGGCAAGGACCGCGGAAACAGCAGCGGAAAATGCGAACAGTACTGAACAGAGCAGCAGCATGCCGATTCGGTTCATTACGATCCTATGGCCCATCCTGCTTCTTTTTCCGCTCACGGACGAGCCGGACGATTTCCGGGATCACCTTCCGGCCGTCCCCAACGATCCCTAAATCCGCCATCTGCAGAATCGGAGCGTTCCTGTCGGTATTGATCGCGATCAACTGCTTCGATTTTTCCATTCCCCCGGTGAATTCGCTCGCTCCGGATATGCCGCAGGCAACGAACAACTTCGGGGATGTTGTCTGTCCTGTACGGCCGATCTGTCTTTCGAAGGGCAAGCGTCCTCCATCGACAACGGGCCGGGATCCGCCGACAGACCCATCAATGGCCTCCGCGAGTTCGTGGACAAGCCGAAAGGACTCCTCATCCCCCAGCCCCCTTCCCCCGGCAACCACGATCTCTGCCTCTTCCAGGGAAATGGTCTTTGGATCGCCCTTGATCACTTCGAGGGTTCGCAGTCGAGTGCTCGGGTTGGAAAGCGGGGGCAGAACTTCCAGGACCTCTGCCTGCCTCTCATTGTCAGGATCCTCGAATTCCATCACATCCGGGGCTATCGTGGCTACCTGGACGCCCTCAACCTCGCTCTCGACGGTGGCGTAGAGCATCTCGTCCGAAACGGGCTTCACGAATTCCAGCCGTTTGCCTGCTCCAACTCGGATGTCCACGCAATGGGTTACGAGGGGAGTCCGCAGGATCGCGGCAACTCTCGCAGCCAGGTCCGAGCCGATCGAGGTGGCTGCGAACAGGATCAGGAAGGGAGTCTTCTCCCGGGCGAGATCCGCAATCAGGGTCGCCGCAATCTCCGGGCTGGAAGACCCTAACGACGCGTGTTCGAGAACATAGACACGCTCTGCCCCGTAGGGCCCCAAGACATCCCCGGGGCCACCCGTTCCCGAGCCCAGGACGAGGGATGAAAGAGATCCACCTGTTAATCGCTTGCAGAGCCGCTTGCCCTCGCCGAGCAGACCAAAGGTGACCTCCGTGAATTCACCTTCCTTGTGCTCGGCAAAGATCCAGACGTCCCTGTTCATCCTGACCTTCGAATCCAAGGGTGTTGGCATGTCACATCGGCCGTAAGCACTTCATACAAATTTCGACCAGGTTGTCAAGAGGATTCCCGGAGGACCCGGACCCACTCGGCATCAACCCCGGCATCCGAATCCCCTGTTCTTCTTCCCGGACGATTGAGACGGTTCGCCCCCCCCTCGCGAGAGATTTCTCTTGACTCCTAACAGGAGACGGTTACCATAGTGGAAGAGTATGGTTTCCGGGTCATCCCGTCTCGTCTGGTCTGCGCCTCGAGGATCTG
>JAUWSZ010000655.1 GCA_030609865.1 bacterium
CCACCTATCCGGGCGGACTGGTGCTCGGCGGCTCGGGGTACCTCGGCGCCAACAAGGTCGCCGAGGACCTGGATGTGAAAAAATGGTGGAAACCCACGTCCGAGATGGAGCGGTATATCAAGACGTACCTGGAATAGCGAACAGGGGTCAGGGATCAGGGGTCAGGGGTCAGGCCCCGCGCCCTACCCCATCCGAATGAGGCACAAACATATGGCGAAAGCAAATTACGATGTGATTGTAATCGGGGCCGGGATGGGGGGCAGCCCTTGTGCAGCACTTCTGGCCAAACGGGGCCTGAAGGTGCTTCTTCTCGAGAAGAACGCGCGACCGGGCGGAAAGGCCATGACCCTCACGAAGGGGGGGCACACCTACACGGCCTGGGTCGTCGTAGCCGCCCCGATGATCGACAATCAGTTCGAGAAGGTTCTCAAAGAGCTGGGAATGGAGGACAAGGTCAAGCTGGTCGCTCCCGGGATTCAAGATACCATATATAGAACGCCTTCCGGGGAGCACAAGAAGCTGCCCCACATGGAAGCCGGCAACATGGATCCCAACGTTATTTTCGACTGGCTCGACATCGAAGAGTCGGACAGGGAGGAGGCCCTCAAGTTTCTTTCCGACTTGACCTTGATGACCCCCCTGGACATCGACACCCTGAACGATACAAGTTTTGATGAGTTTATCGGCCGTTACAAGGTCCCAAGGCCGCTCTACGCCATGCTCGTGAGCATGATGTGCGACCTCATGTTCATGGTCCCCGTGGACTCCCTGTCCGCTGCCGAGGCAGTGAAGAGCCTTCAGGAGATCTTCCTTCGCAGCGGCGGCCTCTTCTGCGAGGGGGGCTTCGGCGCCCTCGCAGAAGTCTACTGCGAGGCTGTGAGAGAGAACGGCGGCAAGGTCGTGATGAGAGCCAAGGTGGAGAAGATTCTCGTCGATCAAGGCAAGGTGACCGGTGTCGTCACAGACAAGGGAAGCTTCCAGGCACCCGTCGTGATCAGCAACGCCGGCATACAGCCCACGGTCCTCAAACTCGTGGGTGAAGAGCACTTTGATCAGGGCTTCGTGAACTATGTGAAAGATCTGGTCCCGTCGATGGGGATGATAGGCACCCGCTATTTCCTGAACAAGAAGGTGATCGATGTTCCCTACGGTGTGATCTTCTCGGATGAAACCCCGTGGAACATTGAACGGTACCAGAAGGCAAAAGAGGGCGAGATACCGAAGCAAGGCGTCGTCTTCTTCGAAGTACCGGCAAATTACGACCCCCACGCGGCTCCGGAAGGCAAGCAAATGGTCATGACAGGGTATTGGTGCCCTGCTGACCCGAAGATGACGGAAAAGGAGAAGAAGGCCTGGAAAGACATGGGCGAGAAAGTCATGCTGGATGCCTACCCGGATCTGATTAAGCACGTTGAATCCAAGGAGACCTACACGCCGACCCATGTCTGCAATCTCACCCGGGATCAGGTCTTGCCGGGTCAGGGAGGGGAGTGTATAGGCCTCGGACAACTGATGGGCCAGTGCGCACGCACGAAACCTTCGGTCAAGGCCCCTGTGCGCGGGTTGTTTTTCGTCGGTTGTGATGCCGGGGGCTATGGAGTGGGCACCCAACAGGCGGTCGACTCAGCGATCAACGTGGCAGAGGCTGTTCTTCGATACCACCGGATGCACGAGGCGACCCCGTAGAAAGGAAAAAAAGCGATCCAAGGAGACAATGATGGCGAACAAATTTGACGTGATCATCATCGGTGCCGGTCCGAACGGACTCGCGATCGGAGCCTATCTCAGTAAAGCCGGACAGAAGGTCCTGCTGGTTGAGAAGAGGCTCGAGGAAGGCGGGGGGCTGATGACCGAACAGGTGACGCTCCCCGACTATTATCACAACACCCATGCCATCTACATGATGATGGTTGACTATGCGCCGGTCTATCCGGACTTCCAACTGGAAGAGAAGTACGATGTCCGCCACATCTTCCCTGAGCTTCAGTGTGCGATGCCCCTGAGCGACGGCAGATGCCTCTGCCTGTACCGGGACCTCGAGAAGACCTGTGCCTCGATTGCCCAGTTCTCTCAGAACGACGCGGACAGCTATCGCCAGATGGTTAAGAAATACGATGAGATGATGAAGGAGATTCTCGGGCCCCAGACCTACGCACCCATGGAAGCGGCTCCGATCATGGCAGCCAAGATGGATCAAACCGAGCTGGGCCGGGAGCTGTCCGAGTACGCAGAAAAGACTCCGGAAGAGATGGTCTGTGAGATGTACGAGAACGACCACGTACGGGCCCTCATGCTGTACCAGGCATGTCACTGGGGGCTGGACTACGACCAATCCGGTGTCAGCTATATGGTGCCCCTCTATCTCGACCGCATGGTGAACTACCGACTCACCGCCGGTGGGTCCCACCGGGTTTCGAACGCCCTCTACAAGTCGATCTTCGAACATCAGGGGCAAATCCGGCAGAGCGCCCGCATCAAGAGGATCATCGTGGAAGGAGGCGAGGCAAAAGGGGTGGAGCTGGAAGATGGCACGCAGTACCTGGCGGACAAGGCCGTAGTCAGCACCATCGACCCTCACCAGACCTTCCTCGACTACGTGGGGGAAGGGAATCTGGATCCGGACTTCACCGATATGATCAAGATCTACCAGTGGGAGAAATGGAGCCTGTGCAATCTGAACCTGGCTCTTGCGGAACCCCCCAACTTCACGGCCGCAGCGTCGAACCCGGATGTGAACAAGGCGTTCATCTACGTGTTCGGCTATGAAAGCCTGGCCGATCTGAAGAACC
>JAUWSZ010000364.1 GCA_030609865.1 bacterium
ACCATCTCCCCCTGCCTGAGAAGCTCCTCGAAGTTCCGTCGTGCCCCGATGATCTGCCCCCAGCGGTAGAAGAGGGTGTTCACGAAGGGGAGGAAGCCCGCAAAGTTGTCGACCACGGCACGCATGACCCGCGGTATCTCCATCTTCTTCACCAGGTCCACCCCGATCATCGCCCCGTCGATGGGAAGCACCCCGCTATGGTTCGGCGTGATCAGGACGGGCCCTTCGAGGGGCACGTTCTCCACCCCATGGCTCTCTACCCGAAACCAGTGCTTGTAGATAAACTTGGCCACGGCAAAGGCGAGCATGGCCGATTCGATCTCCAGGCCGAACGGGTCGTATCCAAACCCCAGGTCATTGATCTTGATGCTCTGGAGTCTCTCGTAGTCTTCGGGGACCAACGTCTTTACGATCGCCCGCGCTCGCTGTCTGGCCTTCTGGTTCATGGCCTCGCTCCTTTGCTCCGGATGCCCTCAGACGATCTCCCTCAGGCACCCTGGTCCCGCTCTCGACTACCGAAGCCCCAGGACATCCATCATGTCGTACTTGCCGGCCCCTTGGCCCATGACCCATTTGGCGGCCCGCAAGGCCCCCATGGCAAAGTTGTCCCTCGTATGGGCCTTGTGCACCAGCTCGATTCGTTCCCCCAGCCCCCCGAAGAGCACCGTGTGTTCGCCCACGATGTCTCCGGCGCGAACCGCCAGGATCCCCACCTCGTCGGAACTCCGGGCACCGCACCGTCCCTCCCTTCCGTAGCAGACCTTCTCGGACAGTGCAACCTCCCTGGCGCGGGCCACCTCCTCGCCCAACCGAAGTGCCGTTCCGCTCGGGGCGTCCGCTTTGAAGCGATGGTGCGCTTCCACGATTTCGATATCAAAACCCTCCCCCAGGATGCGCGTCACATCGTGGGCAAGCTTGAAAAGAACGTTCACGCCCACGCTCATGTTCGGGGCCAGGACGAAGGCGACCCCCTTCAGGAGTTCGGAAAGCTCGCCGAGCTCCGGATCGGTGAAGCCAGTGGTGCCGCTCACCATCGGTATGTTGCTCGGGCCCAACGCCTTCGCGAGTTCCAGGGTTGCCTGCGGCGCACTGAAATCGATCGCCACGTCCACGCCCTGGGGCAGTTCTTCCCCTGCGGCAACGACCGGCACCCCAAGATCGCCCTTGCCCACGAGCTGGCCCGCATCCGTTCCCACGGCCGGGTGGCCCGCCGCCTCTCGCACCCCGGCGAGTTCGAGGTCAGCATCTTCGAGGAGGAGCGCGAGGACCCTCCTTCCCATCTTGCCGGCACACGCGTTGACCAGCACCTTTGTCGCCATGTCCATCCTCCTGGTTCCGTCCTCTGTTGGATCAACCCACCTCGTCCACGCAGTGAGCATCGTAGACCCAGAGGGTATCGCCCTCGAGAAACACGTCTTCGAAACGCTCCCCCTGCCGCGAAAAATAGACCCTCAGGATTTCCCCCCCCGTTGTCCGGACCTGCACGGGCGAGGCAAGCTCCCACCAGCAGGCTCCGATCAACGCGCTTGCCACGGCACCCGTCCCGCAGGCCATGGTTTCGTCCTCCACGCCACGCTCGTAGGTCCTGACGGAGATGCCCGACTCCCCGGTCCTCGAGATGAAATTGATGTTCGTTCCGGCGGGGGAAAACAGGGAATGGCTCCGGATCTCCCGTCCCAGGCCCTTCACATCCACGGCTTCGAGATCCTCCTCCGAAAGAACGACATGGGGAACCCCGGTGTTGACCGAGGCGCCTCGACGCGTGCCCGACGGGAGGGGGATGTCGACCGGCAGGCGAAGATCCGTGGGCAGGACCATCTCCAGCTTGACCCGCCGGTCCTTCACCTCGGCCCATATGGGCCCGGCAAGGGTCTCGAAGCAGTGCCGTGCACCGGCGACCCCTTTCTCCACGGCAAACCGGGCCGCACACCTGCCCCCGTTCCCGCACATCTCGGCAGAGCTGCCGTCCGCGTTGAAGAACTGCCAGCGGAAATCGGCCGTTTCGGTGTCCTCGATAGCGATCAGGCCGTCCGCGCCCACGGAGAACTTCCGTCGGCACAGCGTTCGGGCAAGCCGGGGAAGATCCTCTGTCGAGACGATGCCCCGGCGGTTGTCGATCAGGATGAAGTCATTCCCTGACCCGCTGAGCTTGGAGAAGGGAATTCCCGGCACGATTACCTCCCAACGCCGGAGTCTGCCCCGGACAGGACCTCAGGAACGGTTTCTCCCCGGACGATATCTTCGTATGTTTCACGCTCCCGGACAACCCACTGTTCGGTCCCCTTGACCAGGACTTCTGCAGGGCGAGGCCTCGAATTGTAGTTCGAGGCCATCGTGAACCCGTAGGCCCCGGCGCTCATCACCGCGACCAGGTCGCCCGGTTCGAGGGGTGGCAGGAGCCGATCCTTGGCCAGGAAGTCCCCGCTTTCGCAGATTGGACCCACCACATCGCCGGAGATCTTTTCCCCCTCCCTCTGTACCACGGGCCACACCGCCTGGTAAGCACCATAGAGGCTCGGCCGAATGCAATCGTTCATCCCCGCGTCTACGACGATGAAGCTCTTCTCCGGGCCACGTTTTATGTAGAGCACCCGGGTCACCATGATCCCGGCATTGCCTACGAGGACACGGCCGGGTTCGAAGAGCAGCGTACAGTCGAGGCCCCCCAACTCGTTGAGCAGGGCCTCAACGTATTCGCTCGGTGGAGGGGCGACCTCGTCCTCGTACGTAATGCCCAGGCCCCCGCCCAGGTCGAGATATTCGACGGCAATCGACTCTTCCCGCAACTTCTTCACGAGTTCCTTGATGCGCCCCAGGGCATCTACGAAGGGCTGAACCTCGAGGATCTGGCTGCCGATGTGGCAATGAACGCCGATGGGATCGATGTATTTCAGCGCCTTTGCCTGTCTGTACACATCAACGGATCTGTCGAAGGGGATCCCGAACTTGTTCTGCTTCAAACCGGTCGATATGTACGGGTGGGTCTGCGGATTGATGTCCGGGTTGATCCGGAGGGCTACGGGCGCTTTCATGCCGCCCAACCCCGCCGCCCGGTCCAGGGCAAGAAGCTCCTGTTCGGACTCCACGTTGAACAAAAGGATCTCCGCTCTCAGGGCCTCCTCCATCTCTCGAACGGTCTTGCCCACCCCGGCGAACACGATCTTCTTCGGGTCCGCCCCCGCTTTCAGGGCCCGGTACAGCTCTCCTCCCGAAACGACATCCAGCCCTGCCCCTTGATTCAGGAAGACGTTCAATACAGCCAGGTTGGAGTTCGATTTCACCGAAAAACAGACCAGGTGAGGCACGCCTCCCAGGGACGCCTCAAAGGCCTGGAAATGTCTTTCGAGGGTGGCATGACTGTAGCAGTAGAAAGGGGTGCCCACCTCCCTGGCAATCTTCTCCAGGGGAATCTCCTCGGCGAAGAGCCTTCCGTCCCTGTAAGCAAAGTGATGCATCTTACCCCGTCCCGTCCTGCGGTGTTCCCCGCCCCGGACAAGGCGGGCAACGGGCCCCCGTCAGATCCAGTCAGGGTGGCGGCCTCTCATCAGGCAAGAAACCCTCCCAGCAGAACTCCACCGTCTGGCGTCTCGATGGATGACTTCCATAGACATCGACAGGAATGACGCAATACCGGTACGTGCCCGCCTGCCGAGGGGACTCGTCCAGGAAGGCGACCCGCTTCCCAACCCTCTGTCTCATCTCCGAGACGGAAAACCGGATATCCTCCCGCACATCCTTTCCATCCGGCCCCTCACGCAAGATGCGGTAGCCGCCGATCACCTCCAGTGGAGACCCGTCGAGGCTCTTCGAGGGCAGGGTAAACGTGATCTCGAGCCCATCCGGAACGATTCTGACGGCCACATCCTCCACCGGGGCCGGGACCACGAGCTCTCGCGGCCGGGGAGGCGCCTTAATACTGCAAGACGCCAGATGGGAAAAGACGGCAGCGGCAATCCCAACGGCGAAGAGCCAACCCACCCGAGTCCCACGCACCCAACTTCCGCTCGGAGGCTGTTGAAGAACGCCCACCTCCTCAGGTTGTTCCGAGGTCGACGAAAATCCTTTGGATGCTCTCTTCAATATGTTAACCGCCCCTTGACCCTTTGCCCTTTCGCCCGCTTATCCCTGACCCCTGAATGTGCTATCCCTGTTCCTAATTCGATTTGTTTGGGCTCCGTCTCCCGCTCCCCCTACAAAGTCGCCCTGCACAAATCGAATTAGGAACAGGAGATAGCACCAGATGCCCCTCGCCGCCCGCACCCGGTTGATGGTGGGACTGCTCAAAGGCTGAGCACGCTGCTTTTTGCTTTGTCCTGATCAAGACGAGTCCGCCTCTTCTGCACCTCTCCCCTGGCCTGACGAAGCTGCTTCCGAACCTGCCTTCGTGCAGTGCC
>JAUWSZ010000549.1 GCA_030609865.1 bacterium
CATCTTGTGCACTCTCCCGGTCCCGGCTCGTTTTGTGCAGGGCGTCTTTGGTGCGGGAGCGGGACACGGACCCCAACCACATCGGACCCGGGGCGCCTGCTGCAATGATCGATGTAGCGTCTACACAGGGAATGTAACAGCACTTGTGCATTGGACCCGTAGGCCATGCGGTACGCGATTATTTCTGACATACATTCAAATCTGGAGGCCCTGGAGGTCGTTCTCCGGGAAATCGATCGAATCGGGGTCGACCGGATCGTCTCACTCGGAGACCTGGTCGGGTACAACGCAAACCCGAACGAGTGTGTCCGGATCCTCAGAGACAGGGGCGTCTCGTCCCTGATGGGCAACCACGATGCGGCAGCATGCGGTCTGGAGGATCCGGTGGACTTCAACCCGATCGCCAGGGCTGCGGTCCTGTGGACGAGGCATGCACTGGAGCCCGGAAACCAGGATCTTCTGGAAGGCCTCCCCGAGGAAGGGAGCCTGAACGGAGGGCTCCGGCTGGCACACGGGTCCCTGCTCCACCGGGACCACTACCTGGCGTCCCATGACGACATCATGGAAAACATCCGGCGAATGCGGGAGGCCGAGCCCGAAATCCGCGTTCTGTTCTTCGGGCACACCCACATCCAGATCGCCTTTGCCTACGACCGGGAAACACTGACCGTGGTTTCGTCTCCCACGTTCTCGATTCGAGACGACAAGCTCTATCTCATCAACCCGGGAAGCGTGGGACAGCCGAGAGACAAGGACCCCAGGTGCGCCTTTCTCCTCTACGACGAGGAGGCGCAGACGGTTGAGTTCATACGTTTGCCGTACGACGTCCGTGCTTGCAGCGAAAAAATCATTTCTGCCGGCCTCCCCAGAGTGCTGGCGGATCGACTTCACACAGGATGGTAGATTCGTTCCAAACCCTTGTCTCGCACCTGGAAGCATCCAGACCGGGTCCGGACAGAACGCAGATTCAGGGGGCCCGCCCTTCGGCGAAGGCACTCGTGACCTCCTTCCTCGCCCAGGGAACCCCACGGCCGATGCTTTGCGTAGCGTCGGACTGGAAAGAGGCCGAGCATTTCGCAGAGGAACTCGGCTTCTTCTCCTCCCTGTTTCGCCGTGGAGACCCGAAAGAACAGAACCGATTGCGCATCCTGCTCTTTCCACCGGGCCTCCAGCAGCCGATCGGGCCTACGCGACCCTCTGTCGCCTCGATGCACGAGAGGATCGGCGTCCTGCTTGCCCTTCTCGAGGCGGACCCCTCGACCGTGGTCGTTACCGCCATCGAGGCCCTGCGTGAACGGGTTCCCCCGAAAGAGGTGCTGCGTGAAAACGTGCTACGGATCCAGGACGGACAACCCCTGGACCGCGACGGCCTTGCGGATTTCCTCCATCAGGTCGGCTACAGAAGGATGCCCGTGGTGGAGGCTCCCGGAGAGTACGCAGTGCGGGGCAGCCTGATCGATTTCTTTCCTCTGATCGCAGCGAGTCCCTTCCGGGTCGACTTCTTCGGAGACGTGATCGAGGGAATCCGAACGTTCCACATCGAAACCCAGAGGACCTCAGGGAATGTCCCCTCGGCAACCATCCCGCCGGCCGGGCTGTTCATCTCCAGGGCGATCGAGATGGAAGGGCTCCGAGCGCGCGTCAAACGAAGAGCGGATGCCCTGAACCTCCCTACCCGAAACCGCTTGGAGTTCCTGGAACGGGTCGAGACCGGGCTTCCGTCCTACGATCTGCCCCTTTACCTTCCCTTCTTCTATGACCGACTCGACAGCCTGTTCGACTACATCGGCTGCGACGACGCCCTGGTCTTGGTCGATCCGGACAAGTTCCGCAAGGTGGAAGAGACCCTCGAGCAGGAATGCGTCGACTCTGTCGACAAGCTCACCGCCGAAGGCGCGATCCTTCCCTCTCCCGGGGATCTTTTCGTGTCCGTCTCCACCCTGTGGGGCGGGGACGATCACAGAACCAGGGTTTCCTTCTCGGATCTGCCGATCGCCCGTCCCCGGATCGACACGGCGGAAGGCGCGGAGGACGCCACGACCGGGGAGCCGAACGTCGTACGGCTCTGGTCGCAAGGCCTGGCTTCCTACGCCGCGCCTGCGGACAAGGCGGGGCTTCCCAAGGGGTTGAGCGCCTTCGCTGACTTGATTCGTAAATGGGTCGAAGAAGGACAAAGGGTCTTCCTGGTCTGCCGCGGCGAATCAGAGAAGGCGCGCATGTCTCACCTGCTTGTCGAGTATCAGTTGGACTTCGTGCAGCCGGACGCCCGGCTTCCCTTCTGGGGAGATGCCTCCGGCCTCTACCTCCTGACGGGCGAGCTCTCCCAGGGATTCGCCATGCCCGCAAACGGCCTCGTTTTCCTGCACGAGGAGGACATCTTCGGCCGCAAGGTTCGAAAACACAGGCTGCGGGACGTCGACCCTTCGGACAGCCTCGAGCCCCATGAGCTCAAACCGGAGGAGTACGTTGTGCACATCGATTTCGGCATCGGTCTGTACCGAGGCCTGGAGACTCTCGACATCCGGGGGCGTGTGAACGACTACTTGCACCTGGAGTATGCGAACGGAGACAAGCTCTACCTGCCCGTGGATCGAGCCAGCCGTATCCAGAAGTACGTCAGCACGGAAGACCTTCCTCCCAGCCTGGACAAGCTCGGCGGAGCGTCCTGGGCCCGGACGAAGCAGGGCGTGAAGGAGTCGGTGCTGGCCATGGCGGAAGAGCTCGTCTCCCTGTATGCAACACGGCTCGTTCGAAAGGGGCTCAGCTTCTCCAAACCCGACCCGTCCTACCACGAGTTCGAGGCCTCGTTTCCGTATGAGGAGACCCGGGATCAGGTACGGGCCATCGAAGCGGTCCTCCGGGACATGGAAGGCGATCGGCCGATGGACCGGCTCATATGCGGAGACGTGGGTTTCGGCAAGACGGAGGTAGCGATCCGGGCGGCCTACAAGGCGGTCATGGACGGAAAGCAGGTGGCCGTCCTCGTCCCCACGACCGTGCTTGCGCAGCAGCACTACACGAACTTCCTGAAGCGTTTTGAGGACTACCCCGTAGAAGTCGAGATGCTGAGCCGCTTTCGGGTTCCCAAACAGCAGAAGGCCATCCTGGCCGGCATGGCGGAGGGGAAAGTCGACATCGTGGTGGCGACCCATCGACTCCTCCAGAAGGATGTGAAATTCCAGGACCTTGGGCTGCTGATCCTGGACGAGGAGCACCGATTCGGGGTCCGGCAGAAGGAGACATTGAAACAGATACGGACCGCGGTGGACGTACTGACCCTCTCGGCCACCCCGATCCCCCGCACCC
>JAUWSZ010000355.1 GCA_030609865.1 bacterium
AGGAGGACGAGCCCCAGGGCGAAAGCGCCGACAAAGATCAGAAAGAAGGATTTGTACAACGCGGCCATTCCGAAGCAGAAGCCGCAGAGGAGAGTATTTCGTACCGTCGTGGAATCCGCCCGGAACATGATGACCAGGGGAAGGAACAGGAAGAGCGTTTCCGGTGCGTTCGTCAGGAAGGGGCGTCCGTGCTGGATGGTCGAAAGAAATCCCAGGTAGATCAATCCCGCCACGAGGCCGGTCCGCGCATCGCCCGAGAGCCTTCTCGTGAACAGGCCGATGAGGAGGGCGATCGCGAAGGAATACAGCACGATCGGCCCGCGCAGGGTCCATGGGTTCCAGTACTTCCCCCACCCGGACGTGAGGATCCCCTGCCAGAAGAGCATCGGCGGTTTCGTGTTGTTGATCCCCTGTTCCCAGACGAGGGGCAGCATTCGTCCGCTTTCCGCGGTCACGCGCGTGATCTGGAGAGAGGGGGGTTCATCTCCGATCTTCGGGATGTGGATCGAGTCAAGGCCGTAGAGATAGGCCGTGAGGGCCACGAGCGGGCCGACGATGAAAAGGGCGACATGGGATTTCCGCATCGGAGCCTATCGGTATTGGGTGGAGGAATCGAGTCCGCGCTCCTTCCGGAGTCGCGGGGCGTAAGATTCGATGAAGCGAGCCTTGTCCGTGTCTTTTTGAAAGCTGTCAAAGCCTGCCAACAGCATGGCCTCGAAGCGTGCGCACCTGTTCGACCATCCCTGGAACTCCATCCGGTAGATAGCGGCGTGCAGGCCGGTTCTTCCCACCCCGTGCTCGCAGTGGATCAGGACCGGATGGTTCGCCTCATCGGACATGATCTCGAGGAAGGCGTCCACGACCTCGGGGGGCGGCACCTGGCCGGTGGGCAGATGGGCGTACCTGACCCCGATTTCTCCAAGGGCCTCGGCTTCAGCATCCACATCGGGCGAGGCCATACGAAAATCCACCACCGTCCGAATCCCCAGGCGCCTGCACTCCTCTACGAGCCTCCACGGAGCATATTCAGCGGAGCGGTAGAGACGGCCCGGGTCCACCACGGCGTAGCGGCCCATGGCGGCCCAGTACCCCAGGTATCCCCCGATGCCGACCAGGAGGAGGACGATCGTGATGAGCACCACCGAGCGTGGGCGCAGGCCGGGCCCGGGAAGGGAGTCGTTCGGCCGCGCCCCGGAAACCTTCTTCGGGTCGTGGCGGTTTTCGCTTTGGTCCATGGGACCTCTTCAACTTCCGACTCAGTGAGCCATCTGAGCGGCCCCTTCCTCGGGGCCCTCCTGGAAGCGCTCGCGCAGTTGTTTGTGGAGCGCAGGGTATCGGAGTGAGACGTGGTAGTAGCGATTCATCTCACGGAGAGCCTTTTCCAGGGACCAGCCCTGCACCTCGATCCGGTAGAGGGCCGTGACGATCCCGCTTCGATCCCCGCCGCCGTGGCAGTGAACGAGGATGGGCAGGTTGTCCTCGTCGGTCAAGATCGGCCGGATGTCTTCCCACTGCCCCTCTCCAAGGCCTTTCGTCGCGCTGAACGGAACATGATATACTTTGATTCCGTTGCGCTCTGCGAGTTCATTCTCGTAGGGAGGAACGCCGAATCTCAGGGAGAGGATGCTCTTGAACCCATATTCTTGAATCCACTTGTCCAGCTGGGCCTCGCTGGGCTGACCGGACCGGTACATCTTGCCCGGCACGACGGTGCCGAAGTTCTTCTGGATGCCATAATCCCACCCGATACCGGCAGCCAGCAAGCCGATCAGCACCACGAACATCCAGAGCAGCCATCGGGCCCTTGACTTCATTTTCTTCCTCTTTCCCCTGCTTGGTGTTCGGCCTTGCTTCTTGAGACTCTGCCTAGTCTGCTGGGCATGGGGACCGGTGTCAAGTGATTCGGCCGCCTGGTCCGGTGGTTGTCGTGAGGCGCTTCCTTCGTGGAGTCTCGTCGCTTTTCACGGTTGACGCAGGACTCTGCCCGGGTAGAGATCGCTCGCGAGCCTTCCGTCGGACAGGATGGGGCGGCCGTTGATAAAGACGTGGCGGATTCCCTCGGCAAAGGCGGGCCGACCGTCATTCATGAAGGCCTCGTTGATGCGGCCCGGATCGAACAGGACGATGTCCGCGAAGGCGCCCTTTCGAAGTTCCCCCCGATTCTTCAGGTTGTATCGGCCGGCCGGGAGGCTCGTGATCTTTCGGACCGCCTCCTCGAGCGGGAAGAGGCCCAGATCCCGGGAGTAGTGACCCAGGATCCTCGGAAAACAACCATAGGCGGAGGGAGGAGGGATCCCCTGGCTGGGCAGGATCGAATCCGCGCCGATGCTCATCATCGGGTGACACAGCATCTTGTTGAACATCTTCTCGATCCACGGCCTGGCCGGGTACCCGAAGGTGAAGGCGACTTCCCCATCCTCTTCGAGCGTCAACCGGCATAGGGCGGAGAAGGGGTCGGTGCCCCAGACACGTCCGATTGCCTCGAAGGTCTTGCCCTCGGTCCACAGGTTCTCCTCGCTTCTCACCGACAGGACCCGGATGGGCTTCCAGCCCAGGGCCTTGATGTAAGGGTCCGACCAGGAACCTTCCTCCCAATGGGGCCACCTGGGGACAACCGTGCGTATGTCGTGCTCCATCCGTTGCCTGGCTTCCGGATCCCGGAGCCTTTCCAGGAGCCGGTCTTTCCCGCCCCGAATGGCCCATGGCGGAAAGAGCACCGTCACGGTGGTGTTCCCGAGCACGTAGGGCACGGCGTCCATGCCGATATCGAGCCCTTGGTCCAGGGCTTCCTGGAGGACCTTCATCCCCTTGTCCAGGACAGGATTGGGCAGGCCGGGCAGGGGAATCCATGCGTTGACCGCCTCCAGAAGATTGACGACGGGCTGAACGAGATCGGCCAGCCTGCCGAAGAAAGGGATCGCGTGGAGGTGAGAGACCTGCAGGGGAGCCCCGGACTCCGAGCAGATCTTGACCGCCTCTGCGATCGAGTCCGGGAGGGTGGTGCAATAGCCTCGCAGATGGGTGGCGTACGGCTTGCCGAGTTCGCCGGCCACCCGGGCCAGCTCGATGAGCTCGTCCGTGTGGGCGAACATCCCAGGGTAGTACATCAGGCCCGTGGAGAGGCCCACGCAGCCTGCCTCCAGAGACTCCCGGGTGAGCCTCTGCATTCTGACCAGCTCGTCCGGGTTGCAGAACCGGTTCTCGTCGCCCATGACCGACAGACGGATGGCGCCGTGGCCGACCAGATGCGCCACGTTGCACATAAGTGACTGTTGCTCGAGATAGCTCAGATATTCGTCCGTGGTCTGCCATGGGATCTCTTCGATCGGAATGTCCATGCTCCTCACGAGATCCAGTATCATCTTCTCCGATTCGGGCGAGCACGGAGCCAGCGTCCAGCCACAGTTGCCGACGACGGAAGTCGTAACGCCCTGCCTGACAAAGGAAGAAAAAGCGAATGCAGAATCTCGACCGACGATGTAGAGATCATGGTGTGAATGTACGTCGACAAAGCCCGGGGATACGGCCAGCCCCCCCGCGTCGAACGTTTGGTGGGCCTTCGCCTCCTGCAAGTTCCCCACCTCTGCGATTCTGTCGCCCGAAACACCGACGTCGCCCCGAAAGCCCTTCTTCCCGGTCCCATCGATGACCGTTCCGTTCTTGATCAGCAGGTCCAGCATGGCAAACCCCCTTTCACGACGCTTATCTGGGAGCGGATGGCCGGGTGCCCAGAAAGGGCAGGAGGGCCGTGTTGAACCGGGCGAAGCGAGGCGGGTTCCAGTCGGCCCGATCGCTCATCAGGAAGCCCAGCGTGGCCTCCCAATGCAGGGCGCCGTGGGTCCAGCGCAAGCGGCCGCTGGCGATTCTTGACCCAAAGTCGGTCATGGGGGCCCCGTACATGTACCCCGGGGACAGGGAGCAGGCAACGGAGGCCGGGTTCTCTACGAGCGCAAAGGCCTGTTCGAGGCGGAAGAAGGCATCCGGATACTCGCAGTCGGCCGACGCCTCGAACCACTCCTCGTCCGGGAGGCAGTCGGGGGTCCATCCTGTCCGCTGCGAAAACTCATCGATCAGGGGCAGGTAGTTCAACGGGTCGCCGTAGAGGGGTTCATAGGCCCAGCACGCTCCTTCCGAGGTGGGTTGACGGCGAAACATGGCCGTGCCGGCCGTGCTCTCGATGATCCAGCCTGCGTGTGTTTCGAAGACGCAGAAGTCGATCCCCGGGACCTGCGCAAGGACTTCCGCCACGTGGGGCTTCTTCTCGTCCCGGGTGAAGGCCTCCAGGTTCGATACCAGGCCATAAGGCGTCAGTACCACGTCGTCCGGACGCTTGAGCTTCTTCTCGTACCGGTAGCCGGCCTGCTTCAAGGCCTTCAGCACCGATTTCCGGACGTTTGTCAGAGGCGCTCCCCCTTCGACGCCATGATCCGAGAGAATTACCACGTCAA
>JAUWSZ010000116.1 GCA_030609865.1 bacterium
AGGTCATCGAGGACTTCCCCTACTGGGAGCCGTGTCACAAGATCCTCCTGGGTAACGGCATCATGGGCTGGGAGAACGTTGGAGGGGACATAGCGGAGGTGGTGGGGCAAAGGGGGACCCTCTCCGGTCTCCCGCTCCGATGGGTGGGCGGTGACGGGTCCATGGTGAGGTTGGTCGCCATTGTGGACGAGGGAGACCAGTAGTTCCCCGCATCGCCGCCGCGGCCTGCCATTTGGACATAAGGAGGAAAGGCGTGGGCAAAGAAGAGAAACTCACGAACGGCACCACGGGCGGGCCGGTATACGTTTACGTGCGGGATGGCCGTATCGTTCGAATCACACCGATGGAACTTGACGAGAACGATGCGGCCTCCTGGAGCATAGAAGCGAGAGGCCGCCGGTTCAGTCCTCCCCGGAAAACGACGATTCACCCCTATTCACTCGCCTGGCGATCCTTGATCTATTCGCCCAACAGGCTACTCTACCCGATGAAACGGGTCGATTTCGATCCGGACGGGAACAGGAACTGTACCAAGCGCGGGGAATCCGGTTACGAACGGATCGGTTGGGATGAGGCGGCGGATATCGTTACGAGCGAGATCAAACGCATCAAACGCGAGTACGGAGCCGCGGCCATACTGACCACCCCCTCGTCCCACCACTTGTGGGGCCATGTCGGCTATCGTCACAGCACCTACTTCAGGTTCTGGAACCTGGTAGGGTACACCTATGCCGATCACAACCCGGACAGCTGGGAGGGCTGGCACTGGGGGGGCATGCACCAGTGGGGCTTCAGCCACCGACTCGGAATTACCGAGCAGTACGACCTCCTGGAGGATGCGCTGAAGCATACGGAAATGATGGTTTTCTGGTCCAGCGACCCGGAGACCACCGGCGGGGTCTATGCCGCCTTCGAGAGCACTTGTCGCCGCTTCTGGCTAAAGGAATTGGGGGTCAAGATGATCTTCATCGACCCCTTCATGAACCATACGGCCGGCCTGTTCGGCGACAAGTGGTTCGCCCCGAGGCCCGGCACGGACAACGCCATGGCCCTGGCCATCGCCTACGTATGGATCACCGAGAACCTGTACGACAAGGAGTACATCGAGACGAGGACGGTCGGTTTCGACAAGTGGAAGGACTATGTCGTGGGCAAGGAGGACGGCCAACCCAAGGACCCGGAATGGGCGGAAAGGGAATCGACCATCCCGGCCCGGGAAATCAAGGCCCTGGCCAGGGAGTGGGCGTCCAAGAAAACCATGCTGGCCGCAGGCGGCATGGGCGGCATGGGAAGCGCCTGCCGCTCGGCCACCGGGAACGAATGGGCCCGCCTGATGATCTCGCTCCAGGCCATGCAGGGACTGGGCAAGCCCGGTGTCAACATCTGGTCGACAACCCAGGGCACTCCCACCAACACCGAATTCCTCTTCCCCGGTTACGCCGAGGCTGTAATCTCGGGCGACGTGGACAACTCCGCTTCCGGTTTTCGATGGGCCACCCAAATGGAAGGGCGGCCCACCCGCTCGAACATAAACTCACCCTTCGGCCAGCACATCCCGAGACTCAGGATTCCGGAGTGCATCCTGGATGGCGAGTACGAGTGGCGGGGAAAGGGATTCTGCGGTCAGTCCATCGAGGCCCAGTTTCAGAAGTACAAGTACCCGGCCGACGGGTTCCCTGAGATCCAGATGTATTATCGTTACGGCGGCTCGTTCATCGGGACCATGAACGAAACGAACCGGTACGTCAAGGCCTACCGGACCGACCGCCTGCCGTTTGTGGTGAACCAGTCCGTCTGGTTCGAGGGAGAGGCCAGGTTCGCCGATGTCATCCTGCCGGCCTGCACCAATTTCGAACGGTGGGACATCAGCGAATTCGCCAACTGCTCGGGTTACATCGCCGACTCTTACTCCCAGGTAAACCACCGGGTGATCACCATGCAAAAGAAGTGCATCGAGCCGCTGGGAGAATCCAAGTCGGACTACGAAATTTTCGCGCTTCTGGGCAAAAAGTTGGGTGTGTACCAGGCCTTCACCGAAGGCGGCCTGAGCGAGCTTGATTGGGTCAGGAGAGTTTTTGACAAATCCGATCTGCCCGGGCACATCACCTGGGACGAGTTCTTCAAGAAAGGCTATTTCGTGGTCCCCATGCCGGAGGACCGCAAGTTCACTCCGGGGCTGAGATGGTTTGCCGAGGGACGGCCAAAGGATACACCGGACTGGGGGCCCCACCCCGAGACCCAGGAGGAAATGGGCAAGGGCCTGCAGACGACTTCGGGCAAGATAGAGTTCGAGTCGTCCAGCCTCAAGAGGTTCGATCCCAACGACGAGGAGAGGCCTCTCATTCCCAAGTATATTCCATCCTGGGAGGGCCACCACACCAGCAGGCTCGTCAACAAGTATCCCCTTCAGTTGATCACTCCCCATCCACGATTCACCTTTCATACCGTGGGGGACGGCAAGGACACCTGGATCAATGACATCAAGGATCACCGCGTGAAAAAAGAGGATGGCTATTCCTACTGGATCATACGGATCAACTCGAGGGACGCAAAGGAACGGGGCATCGAGGAGGGAGACCTGGTCAAGGCCTTCAATGACCGGGGCGAGGTAATCCTCGCGGCCCAGATAACGGATCGCGTTCCTCCCGGCACGGTCCACTCCTACGAGTCGTGCGCGGACTACGATCCGGAGGGCAAACCGGGGGAATCAGCGGATCGTTGCGGATGTGTCAACATCCTTACTCCGGGCCGCTACATATCCAAGAATGCCTGCGGCCAGGCCCCAAATTCGTGTCTCATCGAAATACAAAAGGATGTGAGGTAACGAAAAGATGGCGAAATGGAGCTTTGTTATAGACGTGGCCAGGTGCCATGATTGCAATAACTGTTTTATGGCCTGTAAGGACGAGTTTGTCGAGAACGAGTGGCCACCTTACTCCAGCGCCCAACCGAGGCACGGGCACCGCTGGATGAATGTCATGCGCAAGGAGGGCGGCGAGTACCCCAAGGTGGAGGTGGCCTATTTGCCAAAGCCATGCCAGCACTGTGCGGATGCCGCCTGCGTGACCCAATCCATGGACGGGGCGGTGTATAAGAGGGAAGACGGTATTGTTCTCATCGATCCCGACAAGGCGAGAGGGAAGAAAGACATCGTCGATCTTTGCCCCTATGGTGCGATCTACTGGAACGATGAAAAAGGGGTGCCGCAAAAGTGCACCCTGTGCGTCCACCTGCTCGAAGAGGGGTGGAAACAGCCAAGGTGCGTCCAGGCCTGTCCGACCGAAGCCCTCACCGTGGTCCGGGTCGAACAAACCGAACTGGATCAAATGGTGGAAAAGGAAAAACTGGAGGCATATCATCCTGAGTTCAAGACGAAACCCACGACCCTTTACAAGAACCTCTCCCTTTTCACCAAGGGGTTCGTTGCCGGCAGCGTGGCGATAAGGGATAGCGACGAGTGCGCCGAAGGGGTCAATGTAACCCTGATTCAAGTCCCGGACAGGCAAATCGGCGTCACGACAACCGACAACTACGGAGACTTCAAGTTCCAAGGCCTGGCCGAAGGTAGCGGGGAATACAAAGTGGAGTTGGAGGCTCCCGGCTACGATACGAGATCCGTATCCTTTGACTTCAAAACGAGCATGAACCTGGGGACCCTGTTCCTCTAACTTGTTAGGAGAGTGGATCCTACCCATGAAACGTCCCGATACGAAAACGCGCATCCTGGACGCGGCGGAGAAGCTCTTTGCCGAGCACGGAATCGAAGGATCCGGCTTGCGACTGATTACCCGAAAAGCCGGGGTCAATCTCGCCGCGATCAATTACCATTTCGGCTCGAAGGAGAACCTGGTCAGGGCGATTCTGAGCCGCTTCATTCTGACTCTTGACCAGGAACGAGACAGACGGCTGGAACAGGCCGAGACCAAAGCGGTCAACTCCAGGGAGCGCCTGGAGGGCGTCGTACGTGCCTTCACGATGGGGTGGGTTTCGTTCAGGAGGGAGCACCCGCAATATGTGAGAATTATGGTCCGAATGTACAGCAGGCAGAACAGGCCGAACGGTTTTTTCAGGGATATCATGCATGACAGCTCCCGTGATGCTTACAACACCTTTACCATGGCCGTGTTCGAGACGTTGCCGGAGATTCCTCGAGAAGTGCTCCTCGAGCGGATCAATATGGCTGTGGTCACAGCAGCCTCATTTCTCTTGAATGCCTGGCTTATCGAGGGACTCGAAGAATTGTCCGGCCAGACGATCGACGAAGAGGCGCTTGTCGATCATGTTGTCAACCTGATCGAGTCCGGCCTCTCGGGCGAGAACAAGCCGGAGTCGTGGTGAGTTGCAAGGGAGTCTCTTCAGGCTGTTAGCAATTAGCTGTTAGCTGTTAGCTCCCAACCACTCCCCCCAACGGGATGCACGCAAAATAGGGGCGGGGTGGGCTAATAGCTAAAGGCTAATAGCCAATAACCGGGCACGGGCACCGGCCTTCGGCCCGGGCACGGGCACGATTTCCAGACGATCGATCGTGGGTCAAATACCATGAACCGCGGACACAACTCTTGAGCCACGGTGCTAGAGCAGGTGGTTGTGGAGGGCTCTCACGATTGTGTCCGCGCAGTCGATGCCGCTCTGGCATGCCAGCTCGGTGCCGATCCCCCTGGCCCCTGCGCAGTCCCCGGCCACGTACAGTCCGGGGATGGGCGTTGTGTTCGGATGCCGCAAGTCCCCCACCTGGAGGGTGTCCTGGCAGGTAGAGATCACGGGTCCGCCCCGCTTGCCCAACCAGCGCTCCAGAAAGCGGTTGCCGAGCCGGTCGATCCACACCACGTGTTTGCGAATCTCGGGACGCAGTGTGAACAGGGCCTCCAGCATGGCATCGATCCAGGCATCCTGTCCATCGGCTGCCTTGTGGTCGCAGGTAGGGGCCGCTGCAGTCAGCGTCAGTAACTGCATCCCCTGCGGGGCCAGCTGAGGGTCGAAATTCGTGGGGACCGGACAGTAGAAAGACAAGATCTCCGGGACCTTCCCTGCAAGCGTGTCGTCCCAGAGCCTGTGAATGTCCTCTGCAGACAAAGGGGAGCCGGGCGCGGGCCGGGCGTCCCGGATCCCCACCAGGATGCCTTCCTTGACCACCGGCCTGTCCAGGAGGATCTTTGCCTGTACTGCACCCAGAGAGCTTCTCACCCCGCGGACATGATCCCTGTACTCGGGCGGGAATTTCTCCTTTCCGGCGAGCCTTACCGTATCCCGCAGCGAGGTTGTGCTCACAACCGCCCTGGACGAGAAGAATTTTCCGTCCGCGGTTTCCACGCCAACCGTTTTCCCCTTTTGCACGCAGATCTTCTTCACGCGGGTGTTTCGTTCGATCCTTGCCCCCAGGGCCCGGGCGCCTTCTACAAATGCGCTCGGCACGGCCACGGCCCCTCCCCGGGGATATCCCGGGTCCCGGGCCCGCAAGGCCTTCTGGGTGGCCCAGGCCGCTTCTCCGGTGGAGACCCACGAGAAGGGAATGACAAAGTAGAGCCCCATCATGGTGCTGTTGAACAACATGAAACGGGGGTTCTGCATGGAACGGAGGGCATCGTTATCGAAGCTCTCTGAATTCATGGATTGAACGGCCTTTTCCGGCAAGACGAGAGGAGCAAGCATCCTCTTGAGAAGGGCCGGGATTTCCCGGGGCTTGAAACCGAACTGGCGGAACAGGGAGGCATAGAAGAAGGGGAGGGACCGCAGGCGGGTGTCTCCCGTGATGTCAAAAGACGGCCCCTGGATGCGCAACAGGGGGTCGCAGCGCAGGAACGGAACAAGCTCTCGCGCTCCGAGCCTGCGCTGAACCTCGCCAATGGGCCCGCGGTTCCCTCGGGAAAAGAAGTGAGCGCCCACATCCACGTGAACCCCTTCTTTCTCATAGAAGGAACAGGCGCCTCCGATTTCGTTGTTCTTCTCCAGGAGAAGGACCTTGTACCCCTCGCCGGCCAGGACGGCGCCTGCCGCCGCGCCTCCCATGCCTGTTCCGATGATCACTACATCAACCTCGGGCTTTTTCATAGGGACCTCGCAGAAGGAGCGTTCCGGATCACAGAAGAGGTTGCCTCCTGTTACCAGCCTTTCGGTATGTGGATCGTGTTCTCGACGCCCACCAGGGAAAAGAGGGTTCCGAACAAGGCAAGCCAGAACCAGATAAAGAAGAGAACGCCGAAAGCGGCAACCAATATGACCCAAAAGAAGCGGATCGTTGCCCCTGGCCGTCCCCGGCTTTCTTCCATTTCAGGCAGCTTTTCCCAGAAGATGGCAAACAGGAAGATCAGCAGGAACCAGCCCAGGAAGTTGTAGTGGGGGATTCCGAAGAAGAGAAGAAAATCACCCTTGCCCCACACCCACGCCATGATCTCCGGCGCGGTTTGAATCGGGTCCATCCACAGATCGATCGTCATGGCGATCAGGCCGCCGACCGTCGCACGGCCCCACAGATTCATCCTGGGGAAGGCCTTGCCGGCCGTCAGGACGCAGGAATAGGCGATGAAAAACCAGCCGAGGCAAGCGACGATGGGGGTTTCCAGGAACCAGAGCCCTCCGCGGGTGAACCAGGAGGTGCCGTACGCCACTTCGCCAAGGGGGTTGTTCAGGAGGCCGCCGAAGAACCGACCCGACAGAATCCACAGGCTTTCTTCCAGACCGGTGAAGACGAAGGAGCCTATCAGAAAGCACGACGCCATCCAGAAGCCGAAGTGCCTGCGGGCATGGACAAAGCATATCCAGGCGAGCAGGATCGTGAACAGATCACCAAAGACCATGGCGGGCCCGCTGTCGCCCATGGGAACGCCCTTGGCGAGGAGCGCCCCTTTCCCCTCGTCAGTCAACCCGTCCCACAGGATGGTTTCCTCCAGGGCCGGGTGCTTCCATGTAGAGACATCCGTGTTGCTCGGGACCCTCAGGATCTGTGGCTGGCAATGGTGCAGATAGGTACTGAAGAGGATCGCGAGAAGCAGCAGCCC
>JAUWSZ010000414.1 GCA_030609865.1 bacterium
ATGGAGCCCCACGGGTAAACCCGTGGTCCCATCAAAACGCCTGGGGCGACATCACGCCGAAGCTCACAAAAGCGAGCTTCGAAGGATGCGTTTCCATTCATCCACGGCCAAGGCCGTGGTCCCCTGCGAAGGCGGATGGACAAAAATCTCTTTTTCCTGTACCCTTCATTTTTTTAGGTCGAATCTGACACGCAGAACCGGGGTGTTTTTACTGGACACCCATCCTACAAAGAGGAACTGTTTTCTGCAAACCGAATCCTGTGTGGCGCGACCTGACGATGACCGCTCTTCCTACTGGCGCTGAATGCCCCTCTTTGGAACGCCTTCCATGTTTCCTCATCCGAGGAGAGTCTTCCGCCCTACAGCTCTTTCTGTCCCGTCAGGACGCAAACAGGCAAACCGCTTGCCCTAAGTCAGATCCACCAACCAAAAAACAGGAGAACCGGAAGGATGTTTAACATCTATCTCCCCATCGCGGACATGAGCATCAATTTTTTCCTCGTAATCGGCATCGGAGGGATGGTAGGCTTCCTCTCCGGCCTGTTCGGGGTTGGAGGCGGGTTCCTTCTCACCCCCCTGATGATGATGATCGGCATCCCCCCTGCGGTTGCCGCGGCATCGGATTCGAACCAGATCGTTGCCAGCTCCTCGTCCGCTGCCTTTGGTCACTGGAGGTTGGGCAACGTGGACATGAAGATGGGGCTCGTCATCCTGGCCGGTGGCGTCGCGGGAGGCACGGTGGGGGTCCAGCTGGTCCACTATTTACGGGACATGGGCAACTTCGAGTTCGTCATGAAGCTGGTCTACGTCCTGATGCTTGGAACCATCGGAGGCTCGATGTTCGTGGAGAGCCTCCGGGCCATACGCAAGGCGCAGAAGACGGAGAGCTTCGACACGGACCAGGGGGAGATGAACCAGCCCGGCCTCAGCAGGATTTTCAGCCGGCTGCCCCTTCAGATGACCTTCACCAAGTCCCACCTCCGGACGTCTGCCATCTTCCCCTTCTCCATCGGCTTTATGGTGGGCGTGCTTGCCGCCCTGCTCGGCGTGGGTGGCGGCTTCATCATGGTGCCTGCCATGATCTATGTCATCGGCATGCCGACGATCACCGCCATCGGCACCGACCTGTTTCAGATTGTCATGACGAGCGCAAACGTGACCCTGCAGCAGGCGATCACCAACCATACCGTGGACATCGGACTTGCCCTCACCCTGTTGATGGGCTCTGTCGTGGGGGCGCAGTTCGGGGTTCGCGCATCCAAATACCTCCGTGGAGAGCAGATCCGGATTCTTCTGAGCATCATCGTGTTGGCCATGATGTTCAAGCTCTTCCTTGACCTGGTTCTGACCCCTGACAACGTCGTAAGCTTCGCTGCAGGTGTGACTGGAGGACACTGATGAGAGGAACATTACCGATTCTTCTGGCCATCCTTTGTGCCGTCTGTTTTGTCAAGCCCCTGGAGGCCTCCGAGACGGCAGAACCGTCCGCCGGGAGCCTGGTTATCGACTCGACCAAGTCGGTCATCGAGGTCGGTCTCAGGTACAACGGCGATCGGATCGCTTTCTTCGGGACCCTGGCCGGGACCCAAGCGGATGCCCTGATCGTCAAGCTCACCTCCCCAGCGGAGACCGTGAAGATCAACCTGAAGGGGCGTGTGGGGCCAGTCTGGATGAACACGAGGCAGTATGAAGTGGAAAACGTGCCTTCCATGTACCAAGTCCAGGCCTCGGCCCCGTTGGACAAGATCACGACCCCGGAGTTGGCCGAGGAACTCCAGATCGGGTACGAAATAATCAAGAGCCAAATGAAGTATCACATCGTGAAAGGCACGGATAAGGGGAACGACGAGGAGACCATCTTCCAGGGACTCATGAGGATCAAGGACGAGGCCAATCTCTATTCGATCGATGATACCGGCCGGATCGAGATCAAAGAGGGCAAGCTGTTCAATCACTACTTCGACTTCCCCCCGGACGCGAAGCCGGGCCAGTACAACGTGGAGTACTTCCTGATCAAGGACAAGAAGCTCGTCGGAAAGGCCTCTGACACGATCCAGATCAAGAAGGTCGGGATGGTGGCCTATATCGCAATGGCGGCCGAGGAACAACCCGTACTTTATGGGATATGTTCCGTCCTGATTGCGCTCGGAACCGGTCTGCTCGTGGGCTTCATCTTCAGGGGCGCGGCCCACTGATCGTCGTCCCCGAGGCGAAAGGGAAAAGGCGACCTTTATCGAAGCCGTTTCTCCTTTGTCGTTGAGGGCCTACCCTTGACCTTGGCCCTTTGACCTTTCGCCTCCCAGTCCTTTTCCCTTGCTCCCCAGCCCATGATAATAGAGGGCGCAGGCATCAGGGAGTGGGCGAATCCATCAGGGCAAGGACATCAGTGGCGGACATTGCGAGGAGCCGAAGGCGACGCGGCAATCTCCCACCACCGCTGATACACTCTCCGTCCCCCTGACAAATTTCGGCACCCTCATAGAAGAATTTGCAAAGTCCGGGAGAATCCTGGCCCTTTTCGAGAACGATTATGAAACCGGAAGAACACTGCCGGGCAATTTCCCGGTGGTTTCCCATCAGGGACAGGCCCTCAAGATGAGAATCAATAAAAGTTTTGCATGAATATTATATGCTTAGGCTCGCTTCCCTGAGTCGACGCAGAATGAGCATGGATCTTGCATCAGGTATTAACGCGGGAATCCCCCGGGATGGATGGTCCTCCTTCAGGACCGCCAGCCCGGAAAGGCAGAGACGACCCCCCGCGGAGGTGGCGTCATGGAAGTCAAAGCCGATGCTGTTCAAGCCGATGTGGCAGAGGTTTGGGTGAGGCGGCAGCAGGAACTCAAGCCCACTCCACGCATCAGACCGGTCAAGGAAACCGAGGCAGCGGTCTTCCGCACGGAAGACAAAGAGGACACGCAGAAGAACAAACGCGAGGGCCCCGCTGAACTCGACCCCGGTGCCGTGAGGGAGGTGGCTGAACAAACCCAAGCCCTCCTGGATGACCTGAAGATCAAGCTCGATTTCGAGGTGTACGAGGAAACGGGGGACATGGTCATCCGGATCTTCAATCGAGAGACCGAAGAGCTGATCCGAGAGATCCCGCCCGAGGATCTGCTCGAACTCCATCATAAGGTCGCCGAATTGCGCGGCGTCCTCTTTGACGAGAAGGCTTAACCTAGATACGGGCTCCCCTGCCTGTGAGAACCCGCATCATCGAAGGCCTCCGTGTGACCCCCCTTCCCTTTTCTCCTTGAGAACCTTCTTCGTAGCCCAGGAAACAACCCGATAAAACCCCTTTCCCCAACCGGCCCAGCCTGGACATCTGCCCGTCATGCGCTATAATGGAGCTCGCTCATCCCGCGGGCCGGGGACGCGCCCACCGCTGGAGAAGAAGACGGGGAGAAGTAAGAGACGTGTTTGTTTGCTGAGAGGAGGATTTACGATGCCGATCGATGTTGAAAAGGCCCTTGGCGCTGAACTTCCGCCGATGACCTATGAACTGACCCGAGACAAGGTCATCCTCTACGCCTTGGGCGTGGGGGCCGTTCCGGAAGGAGACGAGCTTCCCTTCGTGTACGAAAACGGGCTAAAGGTATTACCCACTTTTGGCGTTGTAGCGCCATTCCCGGCGTTGATGGCGGTGATGACTGTTCCCGGCGTCGACATCAACCCGATCATGATCCTCCACGGCGAGCAGTACCTCGAGGTTAGGAAGCATCCGATCCCCATCGAAGGCACCCTCACTTCCAAGCCCCGGATAGCAAGCATCTACGACAAGGGGAAAGGGGCCCTGATGGAAATCGAAGTGGATACCGAAGACCAGGACGGGAACGTCGTATTCTTCAACCGGTTCGCGACCTTTGTTCGCGGCGAGGGGGTATTCGGCGGAGAGAAGGGGCCGCCTCCAGGCAACGAACCTCCGGATCGAGCACCGGACGAAGTCGTCGAGGAAACGACCCTGCGGCGTCAGGCGGCCATCTATCGGCTCTCCGGAGACTACAATCCGCTGCACATCGACCCTCAGTTCGCCGCCATGGCCGGCTATGACCGACCGATCATCCACGGGC
>JAUWSZ010000098.1 GCA_030609865.1 bacterium
ATGAATTTCGAAAACGTACTGAGATTTCTAATAGATTTCCTGGATAAGGAAGGAATCGATCACGCCCTGATCGGTGGATTCGCTCTTGGTGCATATGGCGTTTCCCGGGCGACTGTGGATCTCGATATGATCACTCATCTGGACAACAGGGACACCATCGTAGAATTCCTGGAATCGCTGGGGTATGAAACCCTGGCGAGGAGTGAGGCCTTCTCCAACCACGAGCATCCAATACCGGACATGGGAAGGATCGATTTTCTTTATGTCTCCGCCGATACGGCAGAGACCATCCTGGAGGAGGCCCTCGTCCATCCGATCTTTTCAAACGAACGAATCAAGGTGGTCAAGCCTGAGCATCTTATAGCCCTTAAGCTCTTCTCCGTATCCGCCGACCCGAATCGATATCATCGAGAGATGGAAGATATCAGGAGCCTCATGGCAATTGAGACGATCGACAGGGAGGAAGTCAGACGATATTTTGAGAAATACTCTTCCCTAGAGGAGCTTGAGAAGCTGTTGGAGAGCCTGGAATGATTGATCTAGCGAGGGACATCCACATTACGTCTAAAGACATCGAAGAGCAAACACGGATCTGGAGGAAAAGAATACGGCCGATGGGCTTGGAAGAGTATCTAAAATTCCTGCGTATGGTGAATCGGCTATTTACTCGAGGGGATGTCAAGAAAAAGGTATGGAAGCCCTTTAACCGTCCATTCGAACTCTGAACTGAATAGGGGTCAGCCTTCGCAGTACCTGGTCGACCACGGGCAGGACGCCGGCTCGCCCTTCGCGGACTCTGCGCCGGATGCTGCTCACGGCGCATCCACGCCCCTGCACACTTCTCGCCGGCGTCACCCTGCGGGAAGGTGTGAACAGCTCTACGCATTCTTCTGCCTGATCCCGTGTAGTAATATCGCCTCCCCGGCCTGGTTTAAATCATGCTAACCGTGCGGTGATGCAGGATATAGGACCTGATTGCACCCCGTCTGCGTTCGTTGGGAGGGCGTCCTGGTAAGCTTCTTGCACATCCCCCGATGTCCATGATCGCCACAGTGAAAAGCGGGGCCATCGTCGGGATCGAGGCCTACCTGGTCCAGGTGGAGGTGGACGTGGCCAGCCGGGGGCTTCCGAAATTCTCGATTGTAGGACTTCCGGAGGTGGCGGTGCGGGAGAGCAAGGAGCGGGTCCGGACCGCGATTATCAATACCGGCTTTCTGTTTCCCCAGCGCCGGATCACGGTGAACCTGGCGCCGGCCAACCGCAAGAAGGCGGGCACCGCCTTCGACCTTCCGATAGCGCTCGGCATCCTTTGCGCGATGAACCAGTGGGACAATGATGCCCTGGAGGAGCTTCTCTTCGTGGGAGAGCTGTCCCTGGACGGCTTGGTCCGGCCGATCCGGGGCGTTCTCTCCCTGGCCATAATGGCCAAGCAGGAGGGCCTTCGGGGCGTGGTGGTCCCGGAGCCGAATGCACAGGAAGCCGCGGTGGTGGACGAGTTCAACGTCCATCATGTCGCCAGCCTGTCCGCAGCGACCCAGTTCATGGCCGGCGCCTCGGAGTTACCGACACAGATCGTCGATCGGGAGAGCATCTTTCTCGAGCCGGTTGCAGGGAGGACGGATCTCGCGGATGTGAAGGGGCAGGCCCTGGCAAAGCGGGCGGTTCTGATCACCGCAGCCGGAAATCATAATCTCCTTCTCATCGGACCCCCGGGTGCGGGCAAGACCATGCTCGCCAGGAGGATTCCCTCGGTGATGCCTCCCATGTGCCTCGAGGAGGCCCTCGAGACCACTCGGATTCACAGCGTTGCGGGCCTGCTGCCGTTGAAAACGCCCCTGATCACCCGCCGGCCCTTCCGGGCGCCCCATCACCACATCACGAACGCCGGGCTCATCGGGGGAGGGGCCCTGCCGCATCCCGGCGAGATCAGCCTGGCCCACAACGGGGTGCTCTTTCTTGATGAGCTTCCGGAATTCCGGCGCCAGGCACTTGAACAACTTCGCCAGCCCCTTGAGGAAGGATACCTTACCATCGCCCGTTCCGGGGTCTCTGCCGGGTTTCCGGCACGTGTGCTCTTTGTGAGTGCCATGAACCCGTGCCCGTGCGGGTTTCTCGGAGATCGAGACCAGACCTGTACATGCAAGGAGACCGACATACAGCGATACCTGAGCCGTTTGAGCGGGCCCCTGGTCGATCGAATCGACCTGCACGTCGAGGTCGCACGGGTCCCGTACAAGGACCTCACGGACCGGGGGCCTTCGGAGATCTCATCTGCGAGCCTTCGGGACCAGGTCGTCAAGGCTCGTAAAATACAGGAAGAACGCTTCCAAGGATTCGAGATACGATGCAATGCACGCATGGAGGCTTGTGAAGTAGCGAAGCACTGTTCAGCCGAGCCGGCAGGCGCCCGTCTCCTGGAGGCGGCCTTCGATCGGCTGGGCCTGAGCGCCAGGGCCTACCACAGGATCCTCAAGGTCAGCCGGACGATCGCGGACCTGGAAGGATCGGCCAGCATTCGAACCAAACACATCGCAGAGGCGATTCAGTACCGAATCCTTGATCGATACGGAAGGCAGTCAATCATCGGAGGAATGGCAGACCATCTTCACTAACGACAGAAAAGGAGGTGTTCCATGAAGGACGTATTCACGATCATCGAGAAGGAAGGCTGGGACAAGGCCGTTTGGCTCAAGGTCGGCGCAGCCTTTGAGAACCGGGACGGGTCCCTGAACCTGTTCCTGGACGCCTTTCCCGTGAACGGAAAGCTTCACGTGCGGGAAAGAAAAGCGAAACAGGGCGCCTCGTCCGGAGAGGAGTCTCGCTCTATGTCGGAATAGAACGGTTTTCAGCAACAGGGTCCTGATGTTTTGTTTTGCGGCGGTAGGCTTACCTTCTTCTCCCCTTGAGCTGCCAGGAGAAGAGATTGACCTCTGTACGCCAGTGGAGGATAATGAGGTGTGGTCTTTGACGCGAGAACAGCTTTCGCTACTGCGGCAAATCGTGGAGAGATGGAACAATGGATGAAAAGCTCTTTGCCGATCTCTATGAGAGCGTAAAACAGATGGACCAAATCCGCAAAGGGAGACGAAAGCCCTCTAGCGTGCGGCGGGTGGAGGACGCAGATGTGAAGTCGATCCGGGAGAAGACCGGTCTGTCGCAATCTCAGTTCGCTCTTCTCATCGGTGTGAGCCTCAAGACGCTGCAGAACTGGGAACAGGGAAGACGTCATCCGGTAGGCCCTGCCCGTGCTCTTCTGAAGATCGTCCGCAACGATCCAGAGGGAGCCATCAAAGCATTGCACGGAGGAATAGAATGAAAGGGCCCCGCACATTCCACGATGAAAGGTCGGAGCACGAGAGAGAGCTTCTACGGTTGCTCGTCTGTGGAGAACAGGAGATTTCGCGAGAGAGCTGAGAAGGCTCTTCGTCGTCTCGAGGCGCACCCGGAATCCGGACGTGTGATCCCTGAATTTCCAGACCTGCCTCACCGGGAAGTCATCGTCAGGCCGTATCGCTTCTTCTATCGTGTGGAAAAGAAGACCATTTGGATTGTCGCCGTTTGGCACGGGGCACAGCGAGCGGATCAACCCGTGTCGTGAGCTTCCCATGACCCACCGTTGGTTATGGCGAGGTCAGCCACTTTTTCTCTTCCGCCTCCCGGCACTCCTCGCCGGCACCGGAAACGGCTCGCTGGCAAGCATGGGACGCGGCTCTCCTATATAGTAGCCTTGTGCGTAGTCTATCCCCAGATCCTGAAGGATTTCAAGGGTTCTTGCATCCTGCACGTATTCGGCGATCGTCATTTTTCCGACAGTCTTGGCCACTTCAATGATGGATCGAACCATGGCCTGATCGATAGAATCGCTGGCCATGTTCTCGACGAAGTTCCCATCAATCTTGATGTACTTGACGGGCAGATGTTTCAGATAATTGAGTGAGCTGAACCCGGTCCCGAAGTCATCGAGCGCGAACTGGCATCCCAAATCGATAATCTTGCGGATAAGCAGGTTGGCCCTTGCCATGTGGCGAATCGCCACCTCCTCGGTTATCTCGAACACCAGGGAGGATGGCGGTTGCTTGGACTTGCGGAGGCCGTTGGTAATGGTGGCGATCAGCTTCGGATCGTCGAAGACGTGCCCGGAGAGATTGATCGTGAAAATGCACTCCGTCCCTTGCTCGCGGAAACCGGCCAGAGCATCAATCGCCTTTTCGATCACCCAGTGGTCGATCTCGCTCATCAGGCCGAAGCGAATGGCAGCCGGTATGAAGGAATTCGGCGCAACCGTTTTCCCGTTTTCGTCCGGCATGCGAAGCAGCACTTCATACATTTCCTGGCGACCGCTGGCGACATTGATAATCGGTTGGTACTCGAACAGGAAAAGATCATTCTTGAGGGCCTGCACGATACGCCGAGACCAGCCTATGTCTGAGGCCAGGTTTTCTCGCTCGTTGCTGGAAGGCTCGTAAAAATGCGAGCAGTTCCGCCCTTTTCGCTTCGCTTCGTGGCAGGCCATGTCCGCATGAGACAATAGCTCTTCCGGCGTGAACTGGTCAGAGTCAATCATCGTAATGCCGATACTGCAAGTGACATTGAACGCATGGCCATCTTCGAGAAAGGTGAAGTCCTGCAATGCCTGCAACAGCGACTCGGCGATTTCAGTGGCGCTCCCCTTCGAGATGTCGTGGAGAAGAATGGTAAACTCATCTCCGCCAAAGCGGGCCACGCTGTGGTTCTCACACAGGGTATTCTTCAGACAGCGCGCTGCCTGTACGAGCAGGCGATCCCCGGCCGCATGCCCAAGGGTGTCGTTGACATATTTGAACTGGTCGAGATCAACAAACAGCAGCGCGCTGTTTGTTGTCCGCATGACGGCGTTCTCCAAGAGGGAAGAGAAATGGTGTCGATTCGCCAGACCGGTCAGACTGTCGTGGTTGGCCAGCCTCGTGAGGGTTTCGTTGCGCTGATTCAAGGCATGTATTGTCCGATTGAGCGCGCGAGCAATGACGCGAATCTCTCGATGCCCTGAATCTCGAACGTGTATGTTCGTTGCGCCTTTGGCGAGTTGGGCAAGAGGTGTCTGCAGATCCGACAAAGGCCTCAGGGCGTTCTTGAACAGCTTCCGGCCCACGATCAGGACACAGACAAACAGACCTGCGAACACGAGACAGCTCACGAATATGTTATGGGCCAGTTGCTTTCTGTAAGCCCCGAAATCCATGCCCAGTTCGACGAAGCCCACCACCTGAATCTCGTCCACCTGATTCCTCGTGAAATCAAGATCGAGCAGGGCGGCATCCGGTATGGACTCTAGCCACACGGGTGTGAACGCACGAAAGCGGAAGGAATGACCCTCGCTGTCATCCAGCACATAGGGCTTCTTTGAAGATGACACGTCGGACAGCACCGAAAGGCGCCTTTGCGAAAGGGTGGGTTCATGATCGACTGCCGCCGCGGTGTCTGCATTCCCTGCGAACAGCAATTTTCCGCCTTGGGTGTAGTAACGCACATAGGAGATTCCCGGAAATTTCTTGATGAATTGTTCTACGCGGACATATCGCTCATTGTCGCGATCACTGTAAAGGGGGGCACCGAGTTCTTCGAGTTCGGTAATCCATTGTACGGCCCATTTTCGCAAATTGTCCTCCATGACCCGATTGGAGGTCCACCAAAGACCGGTGACAGATACGGAGTAGATCAGAATGCCGAAAAGCAGGTGCAGCCGAAGGATCTCCCCCACGAGACTCTTTGGTCTGCGTACGAGGACACTCCGGAAAAAAGGATGAAGCAGGCCCCTGGCTCGCTCAAAGGATGATTTGAATAAGAGCTTGACCGGCTCGAGATTCATGGTGGTGCACCCGACTCGATTTGAGGCCATTCCGTGTAGACAAGCTCAGGGGACGAAGGCGGAACGCACAAACCGAACTCTTCTGCCAGTGGCAAATTGACGTGCAGATGCATTTCAGCAGGCGAGGAGACCCCGGTTGTAGACGTGCGAAGACCATCGCTCTTAATGGTCGTGACAACCTGGGCTGCAACGTCCACGGGAAGGCAGGTTGCGCTCAACAGGGCACCCAACGGGAGCAATTGGGAATGAAAGGCCAGCACCTGTATTCTGTGCTTGACGCTGTATGACATGACTTCTCGTATGACACGATGGCTGAGAATACGGCTGTCCGGGATCAGCCACAGACCATCGATCTCCGGAGCGAGACGCTTGAAAACGTACAGGAACTCCTTGTCCGAATCGACCGTCTTGTGAACGAACTCGATGTCCAGATCCCTCGCCACCTGGTTGGTGGCGGCAACGAGATCCTGCAAGCCCCTGCCCGTAATCATGCCTACCCTGTCGGTAGGATGGGAGATCGTCTTCCAGGCGCTGAGTTGCGCCGACAGAGAGGGCGTCATCCTCACGCCGCGTATGTGCGGCCCGATCAGCCTGGGCTCTTGATACGACAGCACCTGGCAGAAGACGATGGACTTGCTCTCCAGGGACCTTGCGGCCAGCGCGGCCGGCAATCCGATCGCGACTACATGGCGATAGCCTGACCGCTGTATTTCATCCAGCTTGGTCGCCGTGTCCCCCGGGTTATCATTGAGAAGGTAAATTCTGGCGCGTTGCGGACCTATCATTTTGAGTAGTTCGTCAGCGACCTCACGGTAGGCCGGGATTTCGCTGCTCAGGAGGATGCTGGCCTCGACTCTGACTTCGCGTTTCGTTGTTTCGGGTTTCCTTGCAGGCCTCTCGATCTCTGTTGACTGGGGAAGCTCTACCGACGGTGGGGGCCTGCCGGGTTCCGTAGAGTCAGGGGGCAATGATGATTTACGAACGAGGGCACACCCGTTGATAGCAATGACGAAGAGAACACATACTGCGAGCCCCAGGCTGCCTCTAAGCACGGATGGATGCTTCATAAAGGCCTTTCTCCCTGCCCGGCGTGCCGTACGCCATTTCTGCAGAACAAAAAGAGGGCAAGATGATGTCCTGCGTCCGGATCGCGTGTGAGGCCGGTCATGGGCGCTAACTTATTAATATGTCGGCAAAAAACCGCATCGACTTGAGCGTGGGCTCGTTCCCGGATGGAAGATGGTAGACTACGGGATGAATGGGTCGTCAGATGTCAGGCGCGAGGAGGGTGCCGCCGTTTGTGAGATCTTGATTGAGTGAGGGCTTCCGGTCACCGGAGCAGGCGGTCCAGGACTTGGAGGGCGCCTCGAAACACCCTGACCATGTGTTCCTCCTCCGGGGGCTCGGAGGGGGCCGGCGCCTGGAAGGCCTCGTACCAGGGGTCCTGCTCGTCCAGGTGGACGATGCCGTCCAGGGAATAGGCGTGGATGTTCGTGAGGCCGGCCTTCTTGGCAGCGCCCACCTGGGC
>JAUWSZ010000243.1 GCA_030609865.1 bacterium
CACAGGATTGC
Organism: bacterium; assembly: GCA_030609865.1. Next base: position 12 of record JAUWSZ010000243.1, read on the forward strand.
CTTCAGCAAGCGTTAGCCCTATCAAGTAAGAAAGATAGACCAGCGCAGCAAACAGAGGGACATTCAGGAATCGTATCCAGTACAAAAGGTGGCCTCCGCTGAGACCGATACCCCTTCCGGCTGCACACCAAAGGCCGGCTACCGTATAATAGGTTGGAAACGAAGTCGTCTCGTGATTTTCTTGTCTCTGCCAGCCGGATACGGCCCTGTCAAAGGGCTCTGTCCTGCGGACTTTCGGGATCTTCCAGACGGGCGGGTGGATCCTGTCGTCTGGAACACTTTTCAGGGTTGAAAAGTACTCCGGTGAGCCGTAGAGTACAATGAGTTCAGCAGACTGGCGACTGTAGTTCTCGATCTTCTGTTGAGGTACATGACCAACCGAATACTTGTACACCAGATCAAAATGCATCTGCTCGTCTACGTTGTTGAAGAAGGGAAATGCAGCGCTGTAAACGAACACGCGAGCCGCTGCGAGAATACAAAGAAGGGCAACGATGAGATGTTCGGTGCGGGAATCGGTCGGCATTTGTTTCCTGTAAATACTCCGTGTTTCACTTCGGCGAGGCAAAGCACTCATGAACATACAAATGCCTTTGAAAGACATCAAAATCATAATATAGTTAAACGATCCATATTAGGCAAGAGGCCGAAGACGTGCGGTCGCATCCGGTGACGGCACACAGGGAGCCGAAGGGAACGGATTTCAATGAAGAACCAGTAGGAACGAGATGAGTCGTAAAGAAGATTATGGACGCAGCCTGGATCGGCGTGATTTCCTGAGATACGGGATGTATGGCGGTTTCGCCGTGTGTCTTCCGGGGAGCGCCTGGCTAGCCGGGTGCAGCAAAGAACGGCACGAGACGAAGGCGAACATCGTCCTGGTTACGGTAGATACCCTGAGGGCCGACCATTTGAGTTGTTATGGGTATGGGTGGAGGACATCGCCAAATCTCGACCGGTTCGCCGCGGACGCGCTATTGTTCGAGAACTGCCTGTCCCATGCCCCGGTGACGAGCTCGAGCCTCGCCAGCATTCTGACCGGCTTCCTTCCTCACGAGACGGAGGTCTTTGAGAATATGCCCCTGCCGGAGGGCCCGGAGTTGCTTAGCGAGGTTTTGTGGCAGAATGGATACAAGACGTTCGCAGTGGTGAGCAACTTCAATCTTCGGGCAAGGGTAGGCTGGGCGCGGGGATTTCATATCTACGACGACAAGATGGAGGATTATGAAGAGGGAAAGAGTCTTCCCGAGAGGATCGCAGAGCACACCACGGACCGCGCCATAGATTTGCTCAACAAGTTTTCCAACGATCGTTTGTTTCTGTGGGTTCATTACCAGGACCCTCACGGACCGTACACACCACCGGACCGTTTTGGGAGACGATTCCGAACCATTCATCGAGAGCCCCGCCCTCTGAGAGCCAATGCCTCGGTGAGCGGATATGGCGGAATCCCGTCTTATCAAAGACTCGGAACGAACCGAGACTATTCCCACTACGTTTCACAGTATGACGCGGAAATAGCATACCAAGATGAGCAGTTCAATCGTTTGATGAAAGCGTTGCAGGATCTCGGTCTCTATGACGAAGCCCTGATCCTGTTCACGGCCGATCACGGGGAGGGCATGGGAGAACACGATTACTATTTCGCACACGGAGAGAACCTTTACAGCGGCCTGACCCACGTGCCCCTCATCGTAAAATACGGGGACAGGCTGACCGGAAGAAGGAAGGATTTCGTTCAGCATATCGATATCGTTCCAACCATCCTGAATGTTGCCGGCCTTCGGCCCGATTCCCGGTTTAGAGGCAGTGATCTGGGCGGGCCGTGCGACACGGAGCGAGAGATCTTCGCGGAAATGAAATCACCCATGGCCAGAGACGGTGTCAAATTCTCGATCGTTGCGGAAGGTTTCAAGCTGATCTACACGCCCTTCTACGACCAATACGAGCTCTTCGATCTGGGGAACGATCCTTATGAGGAACACAGTATCATCCGTGACGTGAAACACGGAGCAAGGGTTGAGGATTTGAAACAAAGACTGGACCGGATTCGCCAAGAAAACCTGCTGGGATCCAAAGTGGTTCACACACCCAGGAAGCTCACCCAGGGGGAAATCAAAAAGTTGAAATCCCTGGGCTACGTTCGTTAGCAGCCCGTTGAAAAAGTGGCTATTGGAGGCTGTTCAAAAAGTTCCAGATGCAAGGCAGGCAAAATCCCGAGGAATGAGGCGTACTTACTGTACGTTGAATGACGAGGGATGAAGCCGAACGCCGCAGATGGTACTTTTTCAACAGCCTCCTAGATGGGGCTAGAATAAGAAGCAAACCCCTGTGTGTCAAGGAAAGGTCTCCTAACCCGGCTGGCCACGAAAGAAAGGATTCAAAGTATCCGTTCTAAGTGAGTTCCCCAATGCGGAATCCGGCAGGAATCGTCTGAGGAATCGGCAGCACTGCCGATTCGACCTAGCGAGCAGCACGCCTGGTCTCCGTAGCTTTGATGGGCAACCCTTGAATGCGGAACGAAAAACAGAAGATCTTGCGAAGCGAGGCGCTCCTTGGCACAACCCTTGCTCTTCTGGCAAACCCGAGGGACGGCCCGACACAGCGCTAGGGTTGAGTAGGCAGAGGAACTTGCGGCAGCTCTTCGTGCATTCAACATCCAAGAGAGGGGAGGTGGGCAGGACAGGCTGATTCTCCAGCGAAGTGAGATTTTGTTCATTTGGAGGCAACCAACATCAACCAAGAGGAGGGATTGAGTATGAAATCTTCGAGGACAAAAATCGCTATTGCATGTTACGTTCTTTTGTCTGCTGGCCTGCTCTTGAATCCGGCAAGTTCTTACAGCGACGACTTTACAATAGAAATAAGGATAGCTCCAAATGTGCTCAATATTCAAAGAGAGGGAACGGTAGTAACCGTCCACACGGACATCACTTATTACGTCGTCGACGTCTATACGGTGTATTTGAACGGGATCGCTATCAGCAGTTGGAAGGCTGATAATCGTGGGAATTTCGTGGCGAAATTCTTAATGGATGAGGTAAAGACCTTGGATGGCCTCATCATCGGGGATTACAATACTCTCAAAATAGTAGGAGATACCCTCGATGGCGATCCGTTTGTGGGAGTGCAGGACATAAGAATAATCGATGTTATCCCTCAAGGTCAGTAGTATTCAACGCAGGTCTTAAAGCTTTTGTTGGATTCGTGAGGCGGGGTCATGTTTGAGTCCGCCTCTTTTTTTCGCGTGGTCCCGAAAGCCTGTTGCCGGCATTCTCAATTTGTGCTGCTTCCATCCGCCTTCGCAGGGGACCACGGGTTTACCCGTGGGGCTCCATGAGTTGCCTTTCGGGCGATGGTAGAATAGAAATCAAGAGTGTGTATGTCCAGGAGCGTTCCCTTTTGGCTTACGTCTTACATTCTTGATGGAGGTTGCGTGAGATGACAGCTTTGGTATGTCCGTCCCGGCTATCTGGCCGTCATCGGAGCGGTACTCGCAGCGTTCATGGTGGCGGCTGCCATGCTGGAGATGCGTAACGCTCGGGACACGATGCTCGAGTTGATCGCGGAGAAGGGAAGGATCTTCGCGAACCAGATCGAACAGGGGGCCATCCTTGCCCTGCGGGCCATGGAAGAAGCAGAGGAGAACCTCGCATCGAGGCTTCTCACCATAGCCAGGACGGTGTCGAGAATGGAAGCGGGTATGGAGCTGGGGCAAGACGTTCTCGCCGAGCTCGTTACGGAAAACCGCATCAGGGCCCTCCACCTCGTGAAGCAGGATGGCCGCATTCAGACATCCAGCCGGCCTTCTGCACACTTCCTGAATCGTACCCCCCCGGATTATCGCAGGCTCTATCCAACCCTCTTCTCGGGAGAGCGTACGGAATCGATCCTGGGGCTGCACTACAGTGCTGTGGGTGGAAAGGCGAGGTTTGCCGTAGGCGTGCGGAGAAGGGGAGGGGGGGCCGTTGTCTGCAGTATCGATGCGGACGTGCTCCTGGACCTGCGCAAGACCTTCGGCCTGGGTCGTTTGATCCAGGATGTGGGGGAGGTCCATGGGATGAGCTACGTGATGATCCAGGACGAGGAGGGCATCCTGACCGCCACCCGGAATGTTTCAGGTGCCAAGAGAATCCTGGACGACCCGTTCCTGTCCGCGTTGTGGGCAGGGGGGGGATACGCCGCCAGGACGATACCGTTCCAGGGGCGGGATGTCTTCGAGGTTGTGAAGACGGTGTCGTCCGACGGTGAACGTCTCGGCCTTCTCCGGGTTGCCTTCGACCTGCACGAGATCCGTGCCCTGGAGCGTAAGTCACGCCGCCGCATGCTGATGACGCTCGCCGTTCTCTCCCTGCTCGGCATGGTCGCCCTGAATGCCGTGGTCATCTACCAGAACATGAATCTGGCCGTCAGGGCCCGGGATGAGGTGGCCACCTTTTCGGGGAGTGTACTTTCCGGCATGGCCGACGGCGTGTTCGTCGTCTCCGATGAAGGGAAGGTGGTCCTGGCAAATGACGTGGCCCGGGCGATGTTCGGGAAACGGATCGACCTGGTGCCGCAGGGGCTGAAACCGCTCGTCGAGGAGACCCTTCAAAAGGGTGAGCCCGTGGTCCGGGGAATGGAGATCAAGGGCGGAGACGGCAAGCAGCGTTTTCTGACCCTGTCGGCTTCCAGGGTAAGCGTGCCCGGAGAGGAGGCCCCGTATACGGTCCTCATCCTGAGGGACGTGACGGAGGAGCGGCGTTTGCGGGATCAGATTCAGAGGAGCGAAAGGATCACAGCGCTGGGAAGGCTCGCTGCAGCGGTTGCCCATGAAGTTCGAAACCCATTGAACGCCATCGGCATGACCGCTCAGCGACTCCGCGCCGAGTTCGAGCCCCGGGAGGGAACGGAGGAATACCGCCGGTTCCTGGACGTCATCGGCTCGGAGATCGCTCGACTCGACGACATCATCACCCAGTTCCTTCGCTTTGCCGCTGAGCCTCAGATCGAGCTGAAGACCGAGGACGTTGGGGAACTCGTGGACTCGGTGATCACCCAGGAAGCCCTCCAGGCGGAGGAAAAAGGGGTTCGGCTCACGTCGGAAGTTGCCGCGGGCCAGAAGGCGGTCATCGATGCGAGGCAGATCAGACAAGTGCTCCTGAACCTGATTTCGAACGCTATCGAGTCGATGGAGGATGGGGGTGAGGTGAGGATCGCCGCCGGAGAGGAGGATGCATGGGTGCATATAGCGGTCGAGGATGATGGGTCCGGGATGACCCCGGAGGA
>JAUWSZ010000388.1 GCA_030609865.1 bacterium
CGAAAACTGCCCAAGTGGTACTGGTGCGACCCTGGAATCGTGCGCGCCATGAAGCGAGCGTCCGGCGAAACGTCTCCGGAGGAACGGGGTGCCCTGTTCGAGGGATTGGTGGCGCAGTTGCTCCGAGTATACAAGGACTACCGCGGCATCTGCGAAGATATCTACTACTGGGCACCCTCCGGCAAGTCCCAAGTCGAAGTCGATTTCCTCCTCGTTCAGGGCGCGGAACGGGTTGCTGTCGAGGCAAAGTCCGGGAAAACCTATTCGGAATCTTGGGGCAAGGGTCTTCGTGCCGTGGCACAGCTCGAGGGGTTGCGACGCCGGATCATCGTGTATCCCCGTGGGCCCGTGCTTCGAACCAAGGACGGCATCGATGTCTTGCCCTTCCAGGTCTTCGCCGACCAACTGGCCGGCAACTCCCTGTAAATGGTCACCTCTTTCCGTATCCAAACGATGCACACTTCCTTGTCATGCCCTCCTTTCGGTGCTAGGCTGAGCCATCTTATTTTCGTGTCGGGTCGCCTCCAGGCAAACCGAAAACAGGAATCCTCATGGCCGACGGACAAGAACGCTACCCAAAGCTCTTTTCCCCAATCCAGGTCGGAACCCGAGAACTCGCCAACCGCCTCATCATGGCGCCCCTCTACACGGGTTACGCCACAGAACAGGGCCGACTCAGCCCCTTCCTGGTCGAGCACTACAAGATGATGGGCGAGACCGGGTTGGCACTGGTTGTGGTAGAAAACGCGGCCGTAACCGAAGCAGGGATGGGATCGATGAGAACGCTCCGAGCCCATGATGACGCCTATTTGGAGGACCTGGCTCAGATTGCCCGGGCCATTCACGAGGGCGGGGCCCTTGCATGCTGCCAGATCAACCATACTGGGAGGTTCGCCTTTCTCGGCGGGCCGGTCGGCCCCTCCCCTGTTGGGGTGTCGGGCCTGATCCCGAGGGAGCTAACGGCTGAAGATCTCCAGGAACTGGTCCAAGCCTACGCGGAGGCGGCCCGGCGGGTGAAGCAGGCCGGGTTCGACATGGTCGAGCTTCACGGGGGCACCGGGTACCTGCTCGCTTCCTTCGTCTCCCCCCGGACCAATGAGCGCACGGATGCTTACGGTGGCTCTTTCGAGGCCAGGATGCGTTTCCCTCTGGAGGTGCTGGAGGCTGCACGGGCAGCGGTGGGAGAGGGCTTCCCGGTGGGATACCGCTTTCTTGCCCACGAATGGCTTCCCGACGGATTCCAACCGCCTGAGGACCAGCCCTTTGCCCAGGCCCTGGAGAAGGGAGGCGTTGCCTACCTTTCTGTGATGGGCGGCACCTACGAGTCCTTCTTCCTGCCCGAGGTGATCGAGCGCTGCGCACAGGACGGGTACATGTCGGACCCTGCCGCGAGGATCAAGCAGGCGGTCTCGGTGCCGGTCGTGACCGCCGGCCGGATTGCAGACCCACAGCTGGCAGAGGAAATACTCGAACAGGACCAGGCCGACCTGATCGGGTTGGCCAGGGTCATCCTGGCGGACCCGGACTGGGTGCGAAAGGCCCGTGAGGGAAGGGAGGCGGAAATCCTGCACTGCAAGCCGGACTGCGACGCGTGCATGACCCAGGTGATGAGCGGCCGAAGCGTGATCTGCGCCGCCTGGCCAAAGGAAAAACGGTCTCAAGTGAAACAGAAGCTCGAGGGACCCTAACTTTGCGGACATTGCGATGAGTAAGACTACATTCAAAGTAGGCACCTTCAACGTGAACTCGGTCCGGTCCCGCATGCCCATCGTCCTCGGCTGGTTGCGAGAGCACGAACCGGACGTCCTCTGCCTGCAGGAAACCAAGGTGGAGGACAAGGATTTCCCGGCAGGCGAGTTCGAGGACGCCGGCTTTCACGTCGCCTACCGTGGCCAGAAGCGCTGGAACGGCGTGGCCATCGTGAGCAAGGCCCCTCTCGAGCAGGTCTCCTTCGGCTTCGAGGGCGGCCCACCGGAAGAGGGCCCCAGGATGATCAGTGGGGTCCTATCCGGTGTCACGATCGTGAACACCTACATCCCGCAGGGGCGGGACGTGGAGGATGAGCAGTTCGCTTACAAGATCGGATGGTTCGAGCGGCTGCGCAATGAGTTCGAGGCCCGCTATCGGCCCGAGGGTCTCCTGCTCTGGTGCGGCGACCTGAACCACGCACCCGAACCGATCGACGTGTATGAGCCCGAAAAGAAGCAGGGACACGTCTGCATGCACCCGGAGGTAGACAGCGTCTACCGGAAGATCGTGGAATGGGGCCTCGTGGATGTCTTCCGCAGGCACTGCCCCGAGCCGAAGCAGTACTCCTTTTACGACTATCGTCTCCCCAACGGCGTGAAACGCGGCCTCGGCTGGCGGATCGACCACATCCTCACCACCCGTCCCCTTGCTGACAGGTCCACCGCCGGCTACATCGACCTCGCCCCCCGCCTCAAGCCCAAGCCCTCGGACCACACCCCTGTCGTCGCCGAGTTCCTTCTGGACTGAGCCCAACCAGTCGCCTATAGTATGAGAACTCGTGGAAATCGCCGATTACCACTAGAGGTGAGCTATGGCCAAGAGAGATTTCGATCCGATCCACCCAGGGGAGATTCTGCTGGAGGAGTTTCTGCGTCCCATGGGCATTTCGCAGTATCGGCTCGCGAAGGACATGAGTGTGCCGCAGCGGCGCATCAGCGAAATCGTCCAGGGGAAGCGTTCGATTACGGCCGACACCGCGCTACGTCTCGGGCGGTTCTTCGGCATGGAGGCTCAATTCTGGTTGAACCTTCAATCCCGCCACGATCTCCTCCGAGCAGAAGCAGCGCTGGAAAAACGCTTGGACAAAGAAGTAACACCCCACGCGGCGTAGATGGAGTGGGTTCGACCCTTGACAGGGGGGACCTCCGTGGCTACAATGTAATCACGTAAGGAGGTTTGCCCGCCATGAAAGCCAGAATCGTCAGAATCGGCAACTCCCAGGGACTCCGCATCCCCAAACCGCTCATCGAGCAAACGGGGCTCGGAGAAGAAGTTGAGATTCAGGTAGACGGAAACCGTCTCATCATCGCCCCCGCACCACGCCCACGGGCCGCCTGGGCCAAGTCCTTCCAGGAGATGGCCGGGAAGGGAAACGATGCCATAATGGGTGCTGACGAACACATTCCCACCCTATGGGAAGAGGAAGAGTGGGAATGGTGATCAACCGCTTCGAAGTCCATCTGGTAAATCTTGATCCGACCATAGGCCACGAAATAAAGAAGACGCGCCCCTGCCTGGTCATTTCGCCAGACGAGATGAATCATCATATCCGTACAGTCATCGTCGCCCCCATGACGACAAAAGGGCGATCCTATCCCACAAGAGTACCGTGCAACTTCAAAGGGAAATCAACACAAATCGTGCTGGATCAGCTTCGGACGGTCGACGCGGTTCGACTCGTCCGGAAGTTGGGCAAAATCAGTCGCAAAGCGGCTTCTGAAGTCTTGTCCGTTTTGCAGGAAATGTTCGCGGAATAGGGGGGCCGGAATGTGCCCCTTGATCGTCGAGCTTCTTCTGGACTGAGGCCTGCTTCAGGAGAGTTTAATGAGCTTCGCTTTTCGGCTGGAGGACTATGCCCGGTACTTGGAGCGAGCAGGGGATGCCACCTGCCTGGACGTTACCCGGCGCACTGATCCGGCACGGATAGCAAAAGTTTGGGACAATCTTCGCGCCGTGGTCCGAACGTACGGAGCGCCATGGGTCCTCCAACTCTGGACCAAGGATCCCGCAGGTGCGCTCGACCACGGCGAACATGACCTCAGGGGACTGCGCGAGAGCGGCACGACACTCGCTGCGCAAGTGACGGTCACGAACCTGGGGGGAACGGCATGGGAGCCGCTGGCACCAAAGACACCCTTCCACGGGGTGCAGGATCTGATCTCGCTGGTGGGCGGACCGAATCATATCAAATGGCGCTACGATCCGGTTATTCCAACGGTACACAGGCTGGACGTATTCCGTAGGTTGGCGGAACGAGCAGCGAAACTCGGAATAACACGCTGTGTGCTCAACTTCCTCGTTCCACCGGGCCGTTACAAGCGCGTCGACGCTCGCCTGTCCACGACGCTGCCGGGATGGAGCGAGGGAATGCCGGGGTATGATGAACCATGGCGCGCCCATACCGCAGCCGAGATCGTCGAGGCCTCGATCGATTTCGGCCTGTCGGTAGCCGTATGCGCGGAATCATC
>JAUWSZ010000266.1 GCA_030609865.1 bacterium
AGGTTGGGCGGGCAGTCGATCAGGATATAATCATAGTAGGTTCGCGCCCTCGAGAGGGCTTTCCGAAGGATGAACTCCCTGCCGATCTTGCCGGCGAGTTGAGATTCCGCCTCCAGAAGGGAATGATCCGACGGGGTCATGTCCAACTGGGGCACATCCGTCGGGACGATCACGTCCATGATGGAACCGTTCTTGGCTCCCAGCACGTGCCCGATTCCTCCTCTGTTCGAGGCGAGGTGATTCAGGCTGGTGCCGATATGGCCCTGAGCATCCATGTCGACGAGAAGCACCTTCTTGTGATGGGAGAGGGCCAGGCCTGCACCGAGGTTCACGGAGGTCGTTGTCTTCCCCACGCCTCCCTTCTGGTTGGAGATGGAGATCACCTTTGCTTGTCGGCCCCCCAGAGGGAGCATTTCCTCTGGGGACAGGATCTTCTTGATCCTCGAAGCGAGCCTTTCTCGCATCATTTGCCTCCGGATCCCGAGGGGAAAAGAACTGGAAACTGTCTAACACAGGCATAGAATTCCTGTCAACGAAAGATAACGGTAGAATGGCGATGGGTTGCATGGAGAGTCTCTTGCTATTGCGCCTCGTTTTTCTTAAGATCCTCATTGTTACATTCAGAAATCAGAGGATGGGAATCCGGTTATGTATTGTTCATTCTACGGAATTACCGAGAAGCCCTTCTCGATCACTCCGGACCCGAAGTTCCTGTATCTGGGCAAGACACACAAAGAGGCCTTCGCTCACCTCCTGTATGGGATCCGGGAGCGTGGCGGTTTCATCGTGGTAACAGGAGAGATCGGCGCAGGAAAGACCACCCTCTGTCGGGCGCTCCTGAGCCATCTCGACGAAGATACCCTGGTGGCCTTCATCTTCAATCCCACCTTGTCTGCTCTCGAGTTGCTCAAGAGCATCAACGAGGATTTCGGTATTCCGTCGCAGGGGACGACGAAGAAGGAACTGATCGACGAACTCAATCAATTCCTCCTCGATAAGCGAAAAGAAGGCAAGAACCCCGTTCTCATCATCGATGAATCACAGAGCCTTGACGGAGAGGTCCTGGAGCAAATCCGGTTGTTGTCCAATCTGGAGACCGAGACGGAAAAGCTCCTGCAGATCATTCTGGTCGGCCAGCCCGAATTCCGGCACATCCTGGAACAGCCACGCCTCCTGCAGCTGAATCAGCGAGTCACCGTTCGATACCATTTAAAGGCCCTTTCCCGGGAAGAGACGGTCGAGTACATTCATCACCGCTTGTCCGTGATCGACGGAGCGGACAAGGTCTTCTTCTCGCCGGAAGCGCTGAAGAAGATCTGGCGGTTTACACGAGGGGTGCCGCGACTCATCAATGTTCTGTGCGATCGTGCGCTGCTGGCCGGTTACGGAAAGAAGAAGAAACACATCGATGGGCAGATCATCGATCAGGCACGCAAGGAAGTTACGGGACGTTCGGCATGGGCCGGGCCCTTGTATTTCTTGCGGACCATGCGCCGTGGACTGGTGCCGGCTTCGCTCCTGGTGGTGTTCCTTATTCTGCTCGTGTTCGGCCTCCGCGATTACCTCGGCGAAGGTCGAAGAGCGGAGGGAGACAAACCCTCCCAGGAGCATGTCGCGACCTCGGACAAGGCACCTGTCCCGCTTTCGGCCGATCCGGTCTCCTCCCTCCCTTCCGGGACGCCTTCGGACGCCCTTGCGCCGGTATCGGGTCACCCGGACGATGGGGAGAGGGCTCTTGCCCGCGCTTCCACGAATCCTGATGCGGTCGCGTCCTCACTCGAACCTTCCCCGCAGGGAGCGGCCGTCACGCAACAGACGGAAGTCAGCGGGGCGGCAGAAGGCAGCCGGCGACGCGACGGGCCACCCCCCCCTGGCCCTGGGGACGAGGCATCCCTCCATGGCGCCTCGTTGGACGAAGTAGTGGAGGTGGCGGGTGCCACGGGCGAGATGGAAGAGCGGGTCCTTCACGCTTTCTATTCCAAGACACTCCTGGAGACGCGGGAAGAGGCCTTTCTCGCTGTTGTGCGACAATGGGGTTCCGGGGTTTCCAGCGAGGAAGAGAAACGACTCTACGGTGCCGCCCCGGACCTATACAAGGCGGCCAGAACCTTGGGATTCCAGTGTCTTCGTTTTCGGGGGAACATCAATCGCGTCCGCGCTCTGGATCTCCCCGCTTTGCTGGAGTTGAGGCTGGGAAAGACCATGACGAAGCGTTACGTGGCCTTGCTCGCCTTCGAAGGAACCTACGGCAAGATCGCTCCCACCCTGCCGGACGGTTCCTCGCTCGTGCCTCTGAGCGTGCTGGAGCCCTTGTGGTACGGAACCGCCTACGTGCTCTGGAGGGATGTATGGGGAGGGAGGAGGTATCTGGCGAAGGGCATGAAGGGGGGAATCGTCGGAGACTTGCAGTCCTCGCTGAAGGACTTGGGCTATTACAAGCAGAAGCCCAGCGGTGTCTTCGACGGGAAGACGGTGGATGCGGTCAGGGCCTTTCAGAGGGATCACTTCCTCGACGAAGACGGCATCCTCGGGCCTCAGACGAGGATCGTGCTCTATCAAGCGTTGAAACGCTTTCAGATGCCGACACTGGCCGGAGCGTCTTAGAGATGAGCTATATCCTGGACGCCTTGAGAAGGCTCGAGCAGGACAAGGAGAGGACGAAGAGGGGCGCGAACCCCATGGAGGCGGTTTTCGTCCCGGATATCGAAGGAGTGGAGGAGCCGGAGCGAAGACGTCTCTGGTGGGTGGGCGCCGGCCTTGTTCTGCTCGTAACGGTCATCGCACTCACGTACTGGATTACGCGACACACCCTCGTCCCTCCCACGGAGCAGGCCAGGGAGCAAACGGTTCCACATCTCTCCTCGGCGCAACCCGGATACGATCCTTCCGCCCCTGCTTCCTCGCCGGAGGCGGCATCCTCATCCTTCCAGCCCCTTCCGTCAGACCGGGAGCGAACGGCTCCCTTGCCGACGCGGGTGACTTCCTCGATCCCCGGCGTACCTCCCTCCTCGCCTCCGCTAAGGAAGCCCGCGGAAGTTACGGACCCATCCCTCCTGATTCGGGCCGAAGAAGGAAGCCAACCCGTGGTCTCCGCCGGCGAGGACGCGTTGGCCAGCCGGCAGGAAAGGACGGCCATGTCACGGGAGGCGTCGGAAGGCGAGGTGATTCAGAAATGGAGAGGATCAGGAATCAAGATCAACGCGATCGCATACAGTCGTGACGAAAGGAGCCGTTTCGCGGTGGTCAACCTGAAGACCGTTCATGAGGGGGACTACCTCGAAGGCCTTGCCGTGGTGGAAATCCAAGAAAACGGTATCGTCTTTGAAAAGGATGGAACGAAGTACAGGGTGTTGCTGGGGAAGCGTTAGCCCGCCTTGTCCGCGAGAACGACGAGGGCATCCACTGCCACCGGCTTGCCGTCCCGGAATTTCAGGGGATTCACGTCGATCTCTTCCACCGAGTCGTTCTCCAGTCCGATCTTTCCCAAGGCGATCAGCGATTCCGCCAGGAGGCGCCTGTCTACCGCCTTTTCGCCGCGGAATTCCTCCAGGATCTTCTTCGCTCTGATTTCTTCCATCATCTCCATGGCGTCCCATTCCTCCAGGGGCGCCACGCGGAAAGAGACGTCGTTGAGCACCTCGGTGAAGACACCGCCGAACCCGAACATCACACAAGGACCAAACTGCGCATCCCGGATGAGGCCGATGACCAGCTCCCGGTTGCCCGATACCATCTCCTGGACGAGGATGCCCTCGAGGCCTTCCGTCCTGCTCTTCGTCAGGTCCCGATAAGCTTCCAGAACCTCCTCCTCCCCCCTCAACCACAGGCGAATGAGGTTTCCCTCGGTCTTGTGCGTGAGTTTCTCTCCGCAGCCCTTCAGCACTACGGGAAAGCCGAAGGAACGCGCCTTTTCCACGGCCTCCTCCTCGGACTGAACGAGGAACTCCTGGCAGACCGGGATGCCGTAAGATGCCAGAACTTGCTTGGATGCGAATTCGGACAGGCTCTTCTGACCCTTTGCAACCGCCTCCTCGATGATCTTCATAAGCTCGTCAACTCCCTGTGTAGCGTTTCGATAGCTCTTACTCGTCGGGCTTTCGAAAATATATCGGCAAGCAGGGCGCTTGTCAACAAACCCGCACGACCGGGCGGGGGCAGTCGTCCGCTCTGAGAGGGTCCGCGGTGCCCCGCGTCGAGACTTGGACCCCTTCCGGGACAGGAAGGGAAATTTCCTCAACGGTTGGGGGAAATCGAGGCAAAGACGCGGGGGTGCTCAAGCCTTCTTCTCGTTGTTAGCGGAGAGGTCGTGAGCGGCCTGCCCGATCTTCTTCGAAACCTTCACCGAGGTGGCCAGGTCCTGGGCGGTCAACTCTCCGCTCAGTTCGGTGTAAGCCTTATCGATGATCTTGAGGATCCTCTCGTTCAGTTTTTTCGCCTTCGGAGTAAGATAGATGCGAAGTGCCCGACGATCCGTCTGGTCGCTACGCCTTTCCACCAGAGTGTCTGCCTCCATCTTGTCGATGACTCCGGTCATGGTTGATTTCTCGAGGAAGAGCCTCTGGCCGAGCTTGGACATGATGACACCGTCGTGATCCGCTAGGGCCAGCAGGATGCCGAGCCGAGTGGGATTCATGTTCTCGATCTGGTGAGAGGAGAACGTCCTCTTCAAGTACTTGTATATGCTGAAATAGGCCTTGAACAAGTGAATGCCGAGGTTGTCTTCAAATCGGATCATTTTCCCTTCCGATCGGAGTCGTGGGGCAGGGAAGAAAATAGTACACACTAAAACAATACGTTAACGAACTAAATCTTGCCTGTCAAGCCTCGGATGCTTTCTGCGATGCTTTCTTCCAGTCTCGTGTCTTCCGAGGCCTCTCACAGGGTTAGCCGGCCTTTTTCTTTGATCATGGCTTGAACCCGGGAGGATACCTCGTCGGGTGTGCTCGCGGACACGTCGATCGACCCGTGGGCTGCCGATCGATAGAGCGGCAGACGTTCTTCCAGGACCTCTTCCACCTCCTCCAGGAAGGTCTTCCCGTCTTTCAGCGCGGGCCGCTCCGTATCGTCCTTGATGCGCTCGATCAGCACGGACGCTGGGGCGGTAAGC
>JAUWSZ010000054.1 GCA_030609865.1 bacterium
ATCGGCAAGCCCACGACCGAGCAGGAAAGGCTCGCGGACGCCTACCTGCGGGCGGCGGACACGCTGGTTAGCAGCATGAAAGCAGGTGCGACGATCGGACAGGTCTGGAACACGGTCAACGATGAGCTTACGTCATCCGGCTATGCGCAGTACACGCTCCCCGCCTTCGGGCACGGCATCGGGATCATCGGCCACGAGTGGTATCCGGCGATCCTGAACAACGACGAGTTCCGGGATGTCGTCCTGGAGGAAGACGTCGTCGAGGTCGCGGCCCTGGTGATCAACGTCCCGGATGTGGGCGGAATGAGGCTGGAGTGCCCTGTGCGAGTCACGCCGTCGGGCGGTGAGATGCTGACCAATACGCCGCTCGAATGGACCGTCCTCCCCGACTGAGGCTGTCGAGAAACAGCCATCTGCGGCGTTGCACTCATCCTTCGTCACTCGGTGGACTTAAATGTCCAACCTCGTTCCTCAGGATTTCGTGCGCCTTGCACCTGGCCATTTCTCGACAGCCTCAGGGAGAAGGTGTTCTTCCACACCCTCCAGAGCGAAAAACGAGTCGTAGGGGGAGGGGCATCTGATGCGATACCCCTGTTCCGGACTTGGTTTTTGCCGGGCGACTTTGTAGAGGGCGAGGGAGACGGAGCCCAAGCAAATCGGAATGTGACAGGGGTATCGCACGAAAAAAGCCAGGACGCGGTCCGTGAGACCGGGTGCCTGGCTTGGTTCGACGAAGGAGAGTTTTCTGTTTCTGCCCTGTGCTCAGGGAACTACTAGCTGACCTGCGTAAAATCGACGCGAAGGTTGAGGTTCCCCAGACGAATCACATCGTTGTGGTTCAACGCGGCGACCTTCGACTGTATTCCGTTCACATAGCTCCGGCCCAGGACGTCCAGGTTCTCGATGAAGTACTTACGATCCTTGAAGAAGATCCTGGCGTGGGATTCAGAAATCCCCTGGTCCGTCAACATCACGTCGGTGTTCGGCGAGCTGCCGAGCATGATGTCGGCGGGGATCAGGGGAACGCGGTCCCCTTTGCGGGTTCCATCCAGGATGGTGAGATACCCTTGCGGGTAGGAAGAGGAGATGGTCTCCGGCTGGGCGGCGCCATGGCCGCTCGGAGCGTATGCCGAGTCCTGGGCATTCGTATACACCGGGCTTTCCTCCTCCTGCGCTTCCTCTGAGGTGGAGTCGGTTACATCCTCTTCGTCCAGCATGGGAAGCGGGGTCTCTTCTTCTTCCCCGGGCTCGTCCACCTCCACCTGCTCAAACTCTTCCTCATAAGCGGATTCCTGCTCGCAAGAGACTTCTTCCTCTTTCGCAGACTCTTGTTCCATGAGGTCGTCAAAGCCGATGATGACATACTGGTCCAGGATCTCTTCCCTCTGGTCGAGGCGTTCGATGCTCTCCGAAAGCTGCCCTTTCAGATCACGGACTTCATCCTGAACGTCATCTTCGTCGTACTCCCCCACGATCCTGCGGAAGCGCAGCTCTTTGAGTCGGTCCCGCAGCTTCCGGCAGATGTCCTCGAGGACCTCCTTTTCAGACAAGTGTTCCTGATAGGCCTTTCGGAACCCGTCCTTCTGGGCCTCCAGCTCTGCGTCGACCTCCCCCTTCTGCTCGCGATAGTCCGCCTGCACCTGCTCCAGGATATAGGGCGGGACCATATCGCCGTACTTCTGCGTCTTTTCGATCAGGCGAGCGAATCGGTCGGATTCTTCCAGGAGACGGGAAAAGTCTTTCAGGCTCTGCAGGGATTCTTCTGTTGTGCCACCCGATCCGGAAACCTCGGACAAGGCCAACGTTGAGGCTGCCTCCGTCATGGTACTCTCCTTCCTTCCTCTCTGGTTAACCGGTACGTCACTGGTACGTCACCGTTTTCATTAAGCGGATGAACAAAGGCACAGCAAGGTCTGTGCCGAATTCGTAACCCGATGGTTCCACCTCCAACGCATTTCGGTTGTCCCCATAAAATATCCAACAATACCAACTAGTTAAAAGATCGCACCCTTTCCATCAAGACCCCCGCCCGTTCCCTCTTCTTCGTCCGGCTATGCACGCCGGGCGTCAAGGGCTTGACGGGTCAAGCCGTTTGCTCTTTGCCCATGGGTATGATCTTCGAATTCTTCGCCTGTTGCGCCTGTTTGGCCCCGGGCAGTTGGTCCGCACAATAGGGGCAGTACTTCCAGCCCGCATCCAGCGTCTTGCTGCACGCCGGACAGGTCTCGATCAGCTTCGTGCCGCATTCCGGACACGCGATGAACCCCGCGCCGAGGATCGCAGTACTGGCGGGGCACAAACTACCAAAGTCTTCATCGGTCTGGATGGCTCGAAGAACCTCGTCAACGGTGGTGGTTCCCTGCATGAGCCTTTCCACCCCGGCATGGGAAAGGGTCTTCATTCCCTCGGCAACGGCAAGTTGCTTGAGCTGACCCTCCGAGGCCTCGGTAGCGATCGCCTCCTTGATCTTCTGGCTCAGGATCAGCATCTCGTAGATCCCTGCCCTGCCCTTGTAGCCGGTCTCGCCACACTTTCCGCAGCCGCTCCCGCGAACAAAGGTGTGTTCTTTTACCTGTTGCGGGCTCAGCGCAAGCCCCCTGAGGCTGTCTTCACTGGGTTGGTACTCCTCCCTGCAGAAGGGACAGATCACCCGAACCAGCCTCTGCGCGATGATCCCGATGATCGTCGAGGCGATCAGGTACGACGGAACCCCCAGATCTCTCAACCGGGTGATCGTCGCTAGCGTGTTGTTCGTGTGAATCGTGCTGAACACGAGATGCCCGGTGAGCGACGCCTGCATGGCGATCGTGGCGGTGGTGACGTCTCGCATCTCCCCGACCATGATCACGTCCGGGTCCTGCCTGAGGAGAGACCGCAGGACGTTTTCAAAGGTACGTCCCGCCTTTTCGTCCACGCCGACCTGGTTGATATCGGCCATTTCATACTCGATCGGGTCCTCGATGGTGCTCACGTTCTTCTCCACATCCGCTATCTGGGACAGAGCGGTGTAGAGGGTCGTGGTCTTCCCGCTCCCGGTAGGCCCGGTGACCAGGATGATCCCCTGGGGCTTCGAGATGAGGGAAACGAATTTCCGGCGCGTATCCTCGTCCAGGCCCAGCTTGTCCAGGCCGATGAGGGAGCCCTCTGAGTCCAGGATTCGGATAACGACCTTCTCGCCGAAGGTGGTGGGCAGTGTGGATACGCGAAGATCAAGCGTCTTGCTGCCCAGCTTGACCGTGATCCTTCCGTCCTGGGGGATCCGCCTCTCTGCGATGTCCATGCTCGACATGATCTTGAGTCGCGAGACGATGGCGCCCTGGACTGTCTGAGGGAGTTCCAGGTCGATCCGAAGGGCTCCGTCGACCCGGATTCTCACGAGGAGTTTGTTCTTCTTCGGCTCTATGTGGATGTCCGAGGCCTTCGCCTCCACCGCCCTCGTGATGATCAGGTTCACCATCCGGATGATCGGTGCCGCCTCACTCTGTTTCTTCAGGTCCCCGAGCTCGGCTTGGGCCTCCTCTGTCTCTTCGACAAGCTCGACCTCCGTCGGAATGATGTCGCTCACGAGGGAATCGACCGAAGTGTCGACGTTGTAGTGCTTCTCTATGGCCCAGATGATATCGCTGTGGGTAGAGATGTAGGGCTGGATTCGATATCCGGTTGCGAATTGCACATCCTCCAGCGCATCGTGACTGAAAGGATCGGCCATCGCGACGTGCAGGTCCCTGCCTCGCACGAGAATCGGGACGATCTGGTGCCTCTGGGCCAGCTTCTCGGAGATAATCTCGACCGCGGAGGGCTCGATGGTCGCTGCCTTCAGGTCGATGCATGGCATTCCGAGCTGGGAGGAGAGGGCAGCGGCGATGTCGTATTCGCTGCAGATGCCCTTGTCAACGATCAGTTCACCAATCCGCTTGTTACTGTCCTTCTGCTGTGAAAGAATCTTCTCGAAGTCTTCACGGGTCATGAGCCCCGACTCGACGAGGAGTTCACCAATTCGCTTCTTCTTCCCAGAAAGGGCCACAGAAAGCTCCTTTTTTACGTGCACAGGCCCGGGCAGAGATCTCCCACACCATTCATCGGACGTTCCCAGGGATTTCTGAAGGGGAATACTGCTTCTCGGGGAGCCAAAGTACGCCCTCGTACGGGGCGGGGTCGCTAGAATTTGAATATGTCGCGGAGCCCTTCGAGTTCGGCAAGGGCCTGGTCGATGACTTCTTCAGAAACGTGCGTTTCCAGGCGTGCCTTCTGCAGGACTTCTCCTGCGAGCCGGCGACTGTGTCCGCTTGCATTCGTCCCGATCCCCGCCTCGATGCAGAGGGCGTCGGCCACATGGACCAGCCCCGCAACGACCGCCTGGCCCGGATCCTTCCCCGGCTCGTGATGCCACCGGACGACTTCGGCCAGGTAGGCGGGCAGGTTCCAGCTCTCGAGCAGGCGGGCGCCCACCTCTGCGTGATCGATCCCGAGAATCCGCTGCTCTGCGAAGACCAGGTCTATCTGCTCCTGCTCGGCCAGTTCCATAATCGGCTCCGGATCCACTTCCCCGAAGGTACCGAGCACGATCTTTCCGATGTCGTGGAGAAGGCCTGCAGTGAAGGTGTAGCTGGGGATCTTCGGATGTAGGGCTTCCCCGAGTCCCCTCGAAACGACGGCCACGCCCATGAGATGGTCCCACAGTTCGCTCGGAGAAAGGCCGTACCCTCTGACAGACTGCTGCGTCATCTTGCCGACAACGGATGCCACCACGAGCTGAAAGATCTCGTTCCTGCCCAGGAGGAAGATCGCGTCACGAACCGTACTGACGGCTCTGGAATACCCGAAATAGGCGGAGTTGGCCAGGCGCAGGAGATTCGAGGTCAGGGAGGGGTCATACTCGATCGCTTGCGCCAGCTTCGAGTTCGGGGCATCCGGCTCCTGGACGACCCGAACGAGCTCCACCGACGCGGTCGGTATGGCGGCAACCGAAGAGAGCTTCGACAGGATCCTCTCCCTCGAGTCCGCTACCGGGTCGTCCTTCAACGCTGTTCCTTGAGCCATCCCTCAAGACCTCTCGTCTCTGGCTTCCTCGACGGAATCATTCCAACTCGTGTTGCCTTCATCCGACGGAGGCTTTCATGACCGGTTCATTCAATGACGATCCTCTGGGTGCGCGACAACCTTGCGCGCATCAGGCAGTCCCGGGCCCTGGTCAAGTAGTGTCCGAGTTGCTGCCCTGCTTGACCCCGGATCGGGCCGTAGGACCCGCCTATGTGTACAGACAGGACGAAGCCCGCCTTGTGTATCGATTGGGTAGACTCGGCAAATCGCTGGGCGATGTCGTACAGGTACTGATGGTTCACCTTCGACAAGTAGATCAGAAAGGTGGAAAAATCATATCGGCCGATGATGTCGGAAACTCGAATGCCCGGCTTGATGCCGTTGTAAAAACGTTGCACCACCTCATCCGCCGTCTTCAGGTCGAAGGTCGTGTACAGCTCATGCATGTTTTCAACGCCGATCATGATGATGGCGACATTGTGCCCGTCCCTCTCCGCCAGGCTGGAATAGGAGGAGATGACCTTCCGCAGGGATCTTCTGTTGTAAGCGCCCGTAACAGGGTCGACGCTGTTCTGCTGAGCCAACCGTTTGTTTTGGCCCCACATCCGTTCCAGGGAATCCATCAGCGCCGCATGGAGGTAATGGGGTTCACAGTGCTTCTTCATCCCCGCAAGGAAGTTCTTCAGATTGGTCTGGTAGTCCCACTTCACTACCTCCCTGTCCGGCACCGACATAACCGATTCGGGAAGGGAGCAGAGGACAGGGTGGATCAGCTGCACCTCTATGCTGTAGGCCAGGTAGAAGTAGTCCATCACGCTCCTGAAGGCGGTGCAGGACTCCTGGATCGTGTCGATCCTCGCTTCCAGATCCCTTAGCTGGTCGAGCACCGCATGGGGGTTCCCGAGAGCCTCTATGGTCGGATCTTTCTCGACCCGTTCGGAGATCCTCTTCCAGTACAGGATGTGTTTGCCCATGCCCTCGGCCATGCTTCTCCACAGCTGGGAGATCTCTTCGCTCATCGCATTGTTGGCCAGGACCCGATATGCATCGGCGGCCTTCTGATAGATGACCCAACAGGTATGGACGACCTCGGAGATGCCCTCCTCACGAACACCCGCGGCCGATCTTCTGGCAGTTGATTCCAAGGCTTCTTCTCCGTCGTCAAGGGGATCCGAACTCTACTAAATGTTCCATCGAACAGAATCGAGGAAAACTTGAAGAGAGTTGATTATCAATCCGAGAAGGCGGCCCGGGGTAAATGAGAATCAGAATGAGAATTCATTCGATCATGTAACATCGTTTGGGGAGAATCCGGAGGGCTAATCTCCCATGGTTTTTGAATGATTTCAGCCTGTTACCGGAAATGTCGTTTCCCTGCCGTGTCTTGGCACCGCCCTTGCTATAAAACGCGTTAGACAACAACATCGGCATTGAGAATCGATGAGAATACTCCAAGCGCTCGACGCAGCCAGGCAGTTATCCGACAGCGCGGAACCTACCTCCTCGCGGCTCGGGTCCCTCCTGGCAACCATACACACCTTCCATTTCTTTGGGGAGATCTTCCTCGTCACCACGATTCTTCTCGTTCTGCTTCTGCTCTGGAGCACGGTCTGGGTGTTCAGGCTGAGCCGGACCCTCAGCAAGAGGGAGTCCACCCACCATCGGGATGTACAGTTGAAGAACCGCCAAATCCAGATGCTCCAGCACAAGATCAGCTCATTCGATGACGCGAGGGACGGCTACCTGAATCTCATCACGAACATGTCTTTCGTGATGAAAAACGTCGACTTCCGGCAAAAGATCGAGGATCTGGCAGGGACCATCTCGTCCCTCGTGAAGAGCATCCTCCACACGGATGTGGTCGAGTTCTACACATACGATCAGGAGGATGATCTCCTGAAGAGGGTGGACGGCTACGGCCAGGGCGCGAGAGGTCAGGTGGTCCGGCCGATGGGAAAGGGCCTGGTAGGCACGGCAGCCAAGGATCGGATGATCATAACGAACGAGTACTTCAACAGAAAACATCTTTACCCCGATGGTCTTCCCGGGGCGAACGGAAGGCTTTGGATGGCCGCTCCCATCCTTTTCGAGAAGCAGATCCTCGGGGTGATTGCGATCGGGGAACCGGGCTCCTCCAACGGAACGGAGAAGGATCTCCTCAGCATCGTCGCACAGATCGCCGGCGTTGTCCTGTACCACCAGTCCTTCCTGATCAGGGCACGGCGCAATGCGGATACGGATGTGTTGACCGGCCTGCACAACCGTCGCTACTTCTACCGAATGTCCCGGAGATTCGTCGAGAAGGCAACCCAGGAGCGGACTTCCATTTCGATCCTCTTGATCGACTTGGACTATTTCAAACACTACAACGACACAAACGGACATGACGAGGGAGACAGGCTGCTCATCGAATTCGGTGGGCTCCTGCGCGGGTGCACACCCGATGACGCGGTGGTCGCACGTTATGGAGGGGAGGAATTCATCGTCATACTGCCCGATGTCTCAACCGAGGATGCCTTTCAGTATGCGGAGTACCTGCGGAATTCGGTAGCCAACCACCCCTTTCCTCACAGGGAGAAACAGCCCTTCGGGTTTCTCTCGATCAGCGGTGGAATCGCATGCTTTCCGAACCACGGGAGATCGATCCAGGAAGTGGTTCGGCTCGCGGACACTGCCCTCTACAAGGCGAAGGAGTCCGGGAGAAACCGTATCGTGGCACACAGTTCCTGCCTCCTCTTGGCAGACGAGACATCATCCGGCCCTTTTGAGGGGATGGATGCGGTGGGGCTAGAGGGTCTTTAGATAAGCGGATACGGCCTTGATCTCCTCCGGTGTGAGCTTGTTCTTGAAGGCGGGCATTCTCTTCCTTCCCTCCGCGACCACCTTTTCGATCGCTTCCATGGAGGTCGCTTCTTTCCACGCCTGGTCATTGAAGGCAGGCGAACCCTTTGCGAAGCTCTTGGGAACCCCGTCCTTGCCGTGACAGACGGCGCACCGGGCCTTGTAGATCGCCTCCCCTTCGGTTGCATCCGCCGCAGCGGAAAGGCAGAGGGCGAGCAGCATCAAGAAAAACAGCACGAGGTGTTTGTTGGTCAAAGCACGTCTCGCCCTGTGTGGGTGCGGAAGGCGCGTCAGGGGTGCTGAAACAGGAATTCCCTGAGCCCGTTCCGGTAAATGAACGATTTGACGAGCCTGAACGGGCTCAGCATGGCGATCAATTCGCGGTTGTGGCGATGATGACGCGGAAGATCCAGGTCCGGTTGAGCCCGCACATGGAGCCGGAAGGCCTCTCCAATGGCCAGAGAACTCGAGAATGCGGGGTCCGCCTGCTCCCCCATAGCGATCAACATCAGCATGCCCTTCGGCTTCAACATCAGAACACAAAGCTCAACAAGCCTGGCAAAATCCCGGTCTTCCAGGTGATCTCCCAGGTCCCAGAGTTGGACGGCCTCGAACGACCCGACCGGGTAGTTCAGGTCACGCCAGATATGGCTGGCAGACCGCCCTTGCCTCGTCTCCTGGCAAAGCCGCTGGAACAAGTCGCACACATAGAGCTTCGCCACCCGGGAAGCGAAGAACCGGATGTTTTCTCCGCAAACCGGCCCCACATCGAGCAGTTTCCCCTGGGGATGTTTGTCGAGATACTCGACAAACAGGGGAAGAATCCTACTGGTGTAGGCGTTCTCGGCCGGATGGTCGGGGTGAGATGGACTCCGCAGGGGTTCAGCATGCCTCGGCAAGGGTCATTTCCCTTTATCGGCTCCGCCGGAAAAGGCGATCGGCTCCTGGTTCGACCCGGAGGAAGCCACCTGTAAATCCGGTTTGGCCGCGGAGGAGGGTTTCTTGTTGTCGTCACGGTCGAGTTCGATCACCGCCTTGATGTACGCGCCGTCCTCGACCGAGATCCGCCTGGCCTTGACCTCTCCGTTGAACTCGGCCGCCCTCGTGATTTCCACCTTTCCCAGGGCCTGGATATTTCCGGTCATCCGGCCGCTGATGGTCACGTCCTTGGCGTGGATTTCCGCCTCGACCTTTCCCTTGGGGCCTACGATGACCTGGTGCTCCTCCAGCTCGATCTTGCCCTTCATCGAGCCCTCGATAAGGAGGTTCTCCTTGCCGTAAATCGA
>JAUWSZ010000341.1 GCA_030609865.1 bacterium
GATCTGTGCCACCTCTTTCCATTTGACAGAGACCGTTTCCATTGTATCGGTCTTGAAGCTGAGCCTGGCAAACTGGAGGCCCTTGACTTCCCCTGTCAGGCGATCCCCATTTTTGAGAATCACCACGTCCGTCTTCTCTCTCGCAGATACAAGGGGGACGGCCGCCAGCAGCACGAGGTATGCGGCGAGTGCCGCTGAGCAGGCGAGGGTCAACACCGGTTGGAGCCCTCTCAACTTCGCAATCCATCTGTCGCAGCCCATGGATAGGTTCGTAGCCAGGGTATTGGAGGGTTATGTGTTGAACGTCGGGCACGGACCTCAGGTCAACACAGTAGAGGATTCTATTCACTGAAGGCGAAAAGCTCAAGAGAGAATTCCCAGCCCCTAGATGGGGTGCGGTTTGACACACCGTCCGGTTCTTCCCTATCCTGTTCGGACATCACAAGGAGGCCCCCGACCATGACAGATGACGTATACCGGAAGCTGTGCGAAACCATGGCCAAACGAGGCGGCAGGTATCCGGGGAGGGACATACCGGAGTTTTACGAATTGGCGAGGGTTCTGTTCACCGAAGAGGAGGCGGCCGTGTCGAACGCCATGCCGCGGGGCTTCCACCCGGCGGGCGCCATCGCGGAGGCGATGGGCAGGGCCGAAGAAGAGGTGGCGCCTATCCTGGAGGCCATGGCGGACAAGGGCCTCTGCAGCACCGGCGAGTTCGAGGGGACCTGCTTCTACGGGGGGCCTCCCTTCGTGCCCGGCATCTTCGAGTTCCAGTTCCTTCGCGGAACGAGCACGGACAGGGACAAGAAGCTGGCAAGGCTGGTCCATGACTACAAGGAGGCCTTCGATGCGGTTGAGGGCCCACCCAGGATCACCTTCCCCGTAGAGCGCGTGATCCCGGTCGATCGGGTGATCAAGGCGGAGAACACGATCCACACGTACCACCAGGTGGCCTCCTACATCGAGAAGTACGAGCCGCTGGCCGTGGGCACATGCTTCTGCCGACACCAGGCCAGGCTAATCGACGAGAACGACCACTGCGGGGCGCCGGATGACGTCTGCATGCAGTTCGGCGCGGGTGCCCAGTTCGTCATCGACAGGGGCTTGGGGAAGAAAATCACCAAGGAGGAGGCCCTGGATGTCCTGAGGAGGTCGGAGGAGGCCGGCCTGGTTCACGCCACGATCAACCGGCAGGAGATCGACTTCCTGTGCAACTGCTGCCCGTGTCATTGCATAATACTGAAGACGGCCCTTTCCCAGCCCAAACCGGGACTCGCTTTGAATTCCGGGTTCATGCCTGTCTGGGATCCGGATCTCTGCACCGCCTGCGAGGCCTGCATCGATGGCTGTCCCACCTCTGCGTTGACCATGGGCGCAGCGGACGTGCCCGAGGTGAACCTTGACCGATGCATCGGGTGCGGGGTCTGTGCTACGGGCTGTCCTGAGGAAGCCATCCGTCTCGAAGAGAGACCCGGCGTCCCCGTGCCGCCGGTCGACCGAAAGGCCCTGAAAGAGGCGATCAAGGCGAGCCGCACCTAAAATCAGGGGTCAGGGCACGGGGGTTCATTCTATTTGCAGAGCTTCTGGAAACCGCCGAGGGAGTAGTCGTTCTCGTCCTGAATCATGAAGAACTTCCCTGTGTTCACCGGGTCAGAAAGAATGATGACCGTGGCATGCTCGCTGCGGTCATCAAAAGCCATCATGTTCGCGAGCCCCATGATGCGCAGATTCTTGTCTGCACTCTCACCGCCTATCATGGACTGCCACTCCACTTTCCAGTACGCCCCGGACCGGTCGTGAATCACCTTGTACGACGGCTGGTAGAACTCCGCATCGACCCACATGTACTGGGTTCCGTAGTTGTAGTAGCGATCCTTGGCCTTGCACTCCAGGATGTACGTGGGCCTCTTCACATAGATGAGATTGGTCGGGAACCAGGGCGCACCCTGATACCCTTCGTCCTGGTGACCGTACGTAACCTTCCGACCCCCGTTCACCGTCTCCCACTCTCCCTCCTCGTTTTCTATAAGTCCTCCCGGGTCCCCCGGGTAAAAAGGAATAAGCTGCTCTTCCTTCCGGAGAATCTTCCACTCGAAGTTGTTCACCTTTCCGCCGTAGCCCCAGGCGTCATCCACGCAGAAATCCGAGCCGAGAAACGCATCCGAACGGTTCGCCGGGCTCATGCGCCTCACCCTCCGGATCGCCGGCACATAGGCAAACGTGCTGTCCTGCTTCTTGCTACGGTAGCGCCAGAGCAGGATGTTCGTGCCCTTGATGTCGAAAGGCTCCAGCACACGAATGAGCGAATAGATTTCTATGTTGTTAGGGTTGCGTCTTTCTTTGGCCGGGGGATAGCCGTCCAGAACATACACCCAGTAATCCATATTCATCCCCCGCTCAACACCCGTTCTGCGACCGATCCATTGGGATTGAAAAGGAGAATAAGCGTTGCCGGCCGTGTATGTGTAGTAGATTTTGTTGTATATAATCTTCCATCCGGCCTTAGGATCGTTTGCGTCGATTTGCGGGAAAGGGAGCCCCTCCACGAATCTCGGGAGCTTTCCGGTCTTCGCATCGGCCAGCACGCCGTCCTCGTCGATATCGTACTTGCCCACATTGGCCGTCAGGGATTCCCGGCACGCCGGCGGAAGGAATTCGCCTGGGTCGTATTCCAGTGCGCCGACTCGAATTGCATCGCCCTTCTTGATCCAGTTCAACAGGGGCTCGGGCACGAGCCCCTCGGCCTTCTGCCAGTTCGTCTTGTCGATCACGTCTCCGGGCGAAACATCAGCCATGGCCGCGGGAGCCCGCCACAGCAGCAGGAGCGAAAGGACCATCAGAGGAATCCACAGGTGTTTTTCTTCCCGCATCTTCATACCCCCTCCCTTTGTTTTTCGAAAGGCGTGTCATGTTTGCCGCTTCCCTTTCCAGGCGCAACGAATGTGCAGATTCTACACGTCAACAACAACACTGTCTACCAATTGAGAGCTTCTCTCTTTGTTCCAAAGGAGATCGGCCCTACGAGGTGCTGAAGAGGCTGGACAGGCCCTGCCGCGACGTGCTAAGGTCCCGTCTCAGACTGCATTTTGTCCCGAGGCAACCCGGACCAGGACCGGCTGATGAAACGAACGAAACGTTCCGCACCTATCCTGTACACACTTACCCTGCTCGCCTGTTTTCTCCCTCTACTGATGTGGACGACCGCAAATGCTCAGGAGGAATCACCTCCCGATTCGTCAACGGAAGTCTCCCAAAAGACGGAAAGGACGGCCCCCGGCCAAGGCGAGGGAACCAACGACCAGCAAGAAGAAAAAGGGGCCTCGACGCTTCCGGCGGAGGTGATGGCGCCTCCCATGATGACGCCTTCCCAGGTACCCCCGGCATACGATCGCAAGAAATTCGACTGGATTCGGCTTACCTCAGGGGAATGGCTGAAGGGCGACGTCCTCTCGATGCGAAACGACAAGTTCGAATTCGACAGCGACGAAATGGACGAGCAGAGCTTCGACTGGGAAGACATAGCGGAGCTACGCTCACCCCGCCAGTACACCTATGTCTTCACGGATCGTACGTCCCTGATCGGGACCGCCCTGATTCTGGACAAAGACGTCGTGATCTCTGTCGATGGTGAAGAACGGGTCCTCAAGCGTGCCGACCTGATGTCGATCGTCCCGGCCGGGGAAAGGGAGCGGGACCGGTGGGACGGCAAGCTGAGCCTCGGGTTGGCCTTCCGGCGGGGCAACACGAATCAGACCGATCTCACCTACCAGGCCTTTGTCAGACGCAGGGACGCACTCACAAGGGTCCGGCTCGACTTGAACGGAGCCATCGGGGAGGTAGAGGGCGAGCAGACCATCAACAACCACAGGACGGTCCTCAAGCTCGACCTCTTTGCGAGCCCCCGCTTCTACATCACCCCATTGGCCTTTATTCTCTACCATGACAAGTTCACGAACATCGATATTCAAGTCACACCCTCTGCAGGTGGCGGCTATCACGCCTTGAAAAAGAAGAAGATCGAAATGGATCTCGAGCTGGCCGCCGGTTACCAGTACACAAGATACATCTCGGTGGAGGAGGGCGCGGATCAGGAAAAGAGGAGCGGGGCCATCCTCCCCACGATTCGCATCGAGACGGATCCCTTGAAAGACGTGGACCTAGATCTCCTGTACCAGGCAGGGATCACCGTGCCGGACCCGGAAGACACGACCATGCACGGCGAGGTGATCCTCTCCATAGAGATTACCAAGGTGTTCGACCTGGACGTCTCCTGGATCTGGGATCGCGTGCAGAACCCGCAGCCGAATGCGGACGGAACGACGCCCAAGACGGATGACGTGAAGCTTACCGTAGGAATCGGCATAGATTTTTAGCAGGCTGTTCCCGTTCTTCTTTCCAGAGTATCGCAGTGTTTCAAGAGAGACTTGCCTGTCGGTACTGTCTGGGTTCCCTCTCCGATTTGCTTGGGCTCCGTCTCTCCCTCCCCCTACA
>JAUWSZ010000060.1 GCA_030609865.1 bacterium
GAAATTCCGGTTCAAGAACAAATTGCTTTCCATGGACAGTTCCACCATCTCCCTTTGCTTATCCCTGTTTCCGTGGGCAAAGTCTCGCCGAACCAAGGGGCCATCAAACACGGTCTTCGTAGAATCCGTTCCAACCGGATTCGCCAGTACTCCCCGATTGGCTCTCTATTCCTCAAGAGCCCCTGTTCCTTGATTCCGTCATGATATCCTCCCCCTTGTTTTTGGGAGCCCTAACATACTATCTCGTGAGCTGACAAGAAACACTGTTATCCACGTTGATCAGAGGCCGGTTCGGCCACTCGGTAGACCGCCGTTTTCCAGGTCACAGCGCAAACAGGACAAGCCTTTTGGGCAAGCAGGGACTCCAGATATTCCTTGACACAGATAGCCGTATTTGTTACGTATCAATCGTATATAATACGATAATCGAATGTTTCGATATCGGAAACTCTGCGTGGTCTCTACGCGGACCAGGTCATATAACGTGAGGAGGAAGTCTCATGCAGGAGAAGATTACAGCTTGCTTTCTGTGTGGCTGCAACTGCGGCCTGATCATGACCCTGGATGAGAACAAACGAATCGTTAAGGTCCGCGGCGACAAGGACAATCTCCACTCCAAGGGTCACATCTGCAACAAGGGTCTCAACCAGGGGGGCCACTACGACAGCCCTGACCGCCTCACGGCCCCTCTCAAGCGCAAGGGAGACCGCCTCGTGGAGGTCTCCTGGGCCGAAGCCATAGACGGTGTTGCCCGGGAGCTTCTTCGTGTGCGCAACAGGTATGGGCCACGTTCCATTGGCCTGGCCCTGGGAGGTTCCGGTCACCCTACCGCACAGGTCATGTTCGCGTTCATGTTGGCGAAATCCATGGGAACCAGGAATCTGTACAGCCCGGTGGGGCTGGAACTCTCGAGCAAGTACCTGGCCAACCAGAAGCTGTTCGGGTGTTCGCAGATGGAAGGATACCCGGACTTCGGTCACTCCAAGTACATCCTGCTCATGGGGACCAACCCGTTCATCTCCTACCCTCTACACCGTGCGCACCTCATGGAAGCCGCCAAGGATCCGGCGAGGACCCTTGTGGTCATAGACCCGCGCCTTACCGAGACGGGCCGCGCAGCCGACAAACACATTCCGATTCGTCCGTCCACCGATATCTACTTCATCCTATCACTCCTTCAAGTGATCACCTCCGAGAACCTTTACAGCCAATCGGTTGTCAGCAGACACACGAGAGGCCTCGAACAGGTGAAGAGAACCGTGGCCCGTTTTACGCCCAAGGCAGTGGAGAAGGTAACCGGCATCCCGAAGAAAACTATCCAGGAGTTGGCTCGAGGCCTTGCTACCGACACACCGTCCATCCTCATGTATGACATGGGCGTCATCGCGAACAGGCACTCGACCCTGGTTTCGTGGGCCGTAAATGCAATCATGTTCATCCTGGGCAACGCAGGGGCGAAAGGGGGTACCCTTCTCAACCCGACCCTGCTCAACTTCAACCAGAGCGAGAAGAGGGCCTTTGCTGGGGACACTTACGTTTCCAGGGTTCGGGACTATCCTGAGATATGCGGGTTCATGCCGGTGACGGTTCTGCAGGACGAGATCCTGACCCCGGGACCGGGACAGATCCGCGCCATGATCGTCACCGGGTGCAATCCGCTGAGGGCCTACACGAACTCGAACAAGATGGAGAAGGCCTTCCGGGACCTCGAGTTTCTCGTTTCGATCGATCCCTTCCTGACCGAGGTGGGCCGTCTGGCCCGCTACGTGCTCCCAGTCTGCTCTTTCCACGAGCAGGACAACATCTCCTTTGGGTTTCACGGGCTGTATGCCGATCGCTTCGTTCAGCTCACAAAGAAGATTCGCCAACCCCTGGGCCAGAGTCGGCCGGAGTGGATGATCTACAACGACATCGGAAAACGAATGGGCCTGAACTTCATGGACGCTGCTCCGATCCACTACGGTTTTGAGATCGCCGAGAAGATCCGCAAGGTCGTGGGAAAACCCGGGGAAATCGATCGCCAGGAGGTGTTCTTCAGGATCGTCGCGCGGGCGGGAAGGACCTCCTTTGCCGAGTTGGAAGCCAATCCCCACGGCCTCATCCTGACCAAGGGCAAACCCGTGGACTTCCTCAGTGAGATCCGGACGCCCGACAAGAAGGCCCACCTCGATGTTCCGGAGTTCCTGGCCGCCATTGATCGGCTCGGTCTCAAGCCACCCAAGAAGGACCCCCAATACCCGCTTCTCCTGTCAACCACTACCCGCACGATGGCCAACGTGAACGCCATCTACCGGAACGAACCGTGGATCGCCAAGCACATGGCCGAGAACAGCATTCTCCTCCATCCGGACGATGCGCGTCCCCTACGTGTCAAGGACGGTGAACGGGTTTGGATGGCTTCGAGGACCGGTGCGGGTGAGGTTCCTGTCTCCTTCACCAAAGATGTTCTTCACGGCACGGTGTATCTGTCCCACGGGTGGGGGCTCGATTCCAGGGACCCCAAAGACACGTCGGGAAGACTGCGGGGTACGGCCACATCCATATTCCTGCCGGATGAGGAAGGAGACGAGTTCACGGGCTTACCTTATTACAGCGGGATCCCCTGTAAGGTGGAGAAGATTAAGGCCAAGGCGCCGCGGGCGAAGAAGGCGGCCAAGAAGAAGGTGGTCAAGAAAACCGCTAAGAAGAAGACGGTCAAGAAGAAGGCTGCAGCAAAACCCACGAAGACGGTGCTCAAGAAGAAGGCTTCCAAGAAAACGGGTAAGAGGAAAGCGGCGAGAAAGGGCTAGACGGGTCCATAGGGGCCAACCCTGTGGATTGGGAGCCATTGGATTCCCGCCTGCGAGGAATGACGCGGATGATTCCAAATATTGATAGTGTAATCTGACCAATAAGCGGAAGGAGCCTTGACTCAATGATCGAGACCAAGAAGTCGTTTTGCCGCTTCTGCCACGCCTTCTGCGGGATCGAGGTGGACGTAGAGGACAACCGGGTGTTGGCGGTGCGCGGAGACCCGGACAACGCGGTCTCCCAGGGATACACTTGCCTGAAGGGCCGGGCCGAGGTGGACCGGATCTACCATCCGGACCGTCTCCTGTCCTCCAAGAAGCGGGTCAACGGCCGGAGGGTGGACATCCCCGCAGAGCAGGCACTGGACGAAATTGCCGGGAAACTCGAAGCGATCGTGGCCGAACACGGCCCCCGTTCCGTGGCCACGTTCCTGGGCTGCGGCGCCCACCGGACTTCTGCAAGCGGTCCGTGGTTCGTCCGCAAGTGGTTCGAGGCCCTCGGTTCGCCCAGCCTCTACACGACCTTCACAATTGACTGCCCCAGTATGCTCGTCGCTGCGGACCGACTGTTCGGAGCCCCGGTCCCGGTCAATCTGTTCGACATCGCGAACGCCGACGTGGCCATGTTCGTGGGCACCAATCCCGTTGTGTCTCACGTGATGAGCATGCCCCAGTCAAACCCCTTCAAACGGTTGAAAGACGCCCAGAAGCGCGGCATGAAGCTCATCGTCATCGACCCCCGGTGTTGCGACGTTGCCCGGCGTGCCGACATCCACCTGCAGGTCAAGCCGGGAGAGGACGCTACACTGCTCGCAGGAATGATCAAGATCATCATCGAACAGAACCTCTACGACCGCGAGTATGTCGAGAGCTTTGTAAGCGGCATGAGCGAATTGCACGAGGCAGTGGAGGACTTCGAACTCGCGTACGTTTCCAGCCGGACCCAGGTGCCGGCCGACCGGATCGAGCAGGCCGCTCGAACGCTGGCTACGGCCGAGCGAGGCGGCGCACAGACCGGGAGCGGGGTGCACATGGGGCGTCACCAGAACCTGACCACCCAGCTCGTCATGACTTTGAACGCCTTGTGTGGGCGTTACGACCGCCGCGGAGGCCTGGCACGCAACGAGGGGCCACTGGGGCAGCGGATTCCGGAAAACATGGGGCCTATAAACAAGCCATTGTACTCCGGCCTGGTCTCCCGCGTCCGGGGAATCAAGGGGACCACGGGTGGTTTGGGATACTACCTGGAGATGCCCAGCAATACCCTTACGGACGAGATCCTGACACCCGGTGAGGGCAAGATCCGGGCCCTCATCGTGGTGGGGGGCAACCCGGCCCTGGTCTTCCCGGATGAGAAGTCCACGGTCCGGGCGCTACAGGATTTGGACCTCCTGGTGGTCAACGATCTCTTCCTGTCGGCCACGGCGCAGTTCGCTGACTACGTCCTGGCGGTCAAACACCCCTTCGAACGGGCAGACGTCCCCAGACTGATGGACTGGGGATATCCCTTCCCCTTCGGGCAGTACACACCCCCCCTCGTCGAGGGCCCCCCCGGCACACAGGAAGACTGGGAGGTATTCTGGGGCCTCGCAAAACGGATGGGCCTTCGGCTGAAGGTCGCGGGCATCGAGAAAGATCGGAAACCCACGGCCGACGAGATGCTGGACGGTCTCTTCTCGCATGCGCGCATTCCGCTCAGCGAAATTCGCAAGTACCCGGGCGGCCACGTCTGGGGGGAAGAGGAAGCAAAGGCGGGAGGGGTCATCCCCAACATGATCGGACACGAGGACCGACGGATGGCCGTCGGCCACCCCGAGGTCATCGCCGAGCTGCGAGAGGTGCGAGCAGAGCCCGTAGTCGAAGGTGGAGGCTACGAGCCCGGCGAGAACTGCACCTTCCGGCTGATCACCTACCGCATGCGGGAGGTGTACTGCAGCCAGGGGCAGAACCTGCCGTCCCTGCACTCCAAGCGCCCCTTCAACCCCGTACTGATGAACCCGGAGGCCATGCAGTCGCTGGGCGTCAAGGATGGAGACCTGGTCGTAGTGGACAGCGGCTTTGGGAGCGTGGAGGCCATCGTGGAAGGGACCGACGACTTGACGGTCGACGTCATCGCCCTCGCCTTCGGCTGGGGCGATCCATCGGACGATCGAGACGTCCGTGAGAAGGGATCGAACGTCCAGCGCCTGATCCCGGACGATTACCGATACGACCCGGTCACCGGCCTGGCCCTCCAGACCGCTATACCCGTAAACGTGTATACCCGTACGAATTGAGAAGGGGGAGTCAGGACCATGGCAAAGAGGAAGAACAACGATTCCGATCTTTCGAGGAATTTGGGCCTCGACCCCAGGGCCCTCAGCCGCCTGGCTGAGACGATTGAGAAGGACATTACCCAGGAACTCTATGATGGGGCCGTCTTCATTGTGGCGCGTCACGGCGAAATCGCGATGCACGAGACAATCGGGCATACGGACCTGGCAAACAAGCGCACTGCCGCGAAAGATGACGTATTCCACCTCATGTCCGTAACGAAGCAGTTAACGTCCGCTGTCATTCTCGCAGCCATCGATAGAGGGGATTTTACGCTCACCACAAAGGTCAGTGAAGTCATCCCGGAATTCGGCGTAAAGGGCAAACAAAACGTAACCGTCGGACATCTCTTGACCCAGACGAGCGGGCTCAATACGGAATTACCATTCATGGTCCCCATGGATCAGATCGCGAACATCCAGGTGCGGGTCAGCGCCGTCTGCAACGATCGACTCCATCACATCCCAGGCAAGATGGTTTCCTATAACGCCACCACGGCACACGCCCTCCTGGCCGAGATGGTGTGCCGCCTCGATCCGGCCATGCGTCCTTTCCGTCAGATACTCGACGAGGATCTGTTCAAGCCCCTCGGGATGAAGGATACCTCCCTCGTGCTCCGACCGGATCTTGCGGAGCGCAGAGTCCCTATTGTGGCTCGCTATGCCACCCCCGGACTCTTCGATCCTGTGATGCTCGAAACAACGAACTATCTCTTCACAGAAGAAACGGAGTTTCCTGCCGGCGGAGCAATCGGTACGGCTTTGGATCTATTTCGTTTCACGGAGATGCTCAGACGAGGAGGGGAACTTGACGGCGTACGGATCCTGTCCCCCGGAATCATCAAGAATGCCACCACGAATCACACCGGATCCCTTCCCAACGACATCTTTGACTATGCACGGGAAATGCGTGCTTGGCCGGAATGGCCTGCCTATTTGGGGCTTTCTTTCTTCTTGCGCGGTGAGGGGATATTCCCGACGCCTCTCGGCATCTCCACATCCCCAGGAACCTTTTCCGGACAAGGTACAGGATCCACGATATTCTGGGTAGACCCTGAGCGAGACCTCACTTTTGTATGTCTGACGGCTGGTGTCATCGAGGACGGAGATAATATCTTACGTTTTCAGAAGCTGTCGGATATGGTCGTCGCTGCCGTGGTCCACTAGAAACGAGATTGACGATGTGGTAGCCAGCCAGCAAAACCTGTCGCCGCGATTGTTTTTATTCGGCCGCTCACTCTATATCCAGCGTCTTACCTTGTTCTTGTATTGCAGGTACTCATCTCCGAATTTACCTTCCAGATATTCCTCCTCACGAACGACGACAGCACGCTCAAGAGCAATGAGAAGCACCGGGAGCAAGAATACCAACCACAATGAATTTGCATAAATTGAAATCCCACTGTAGATCAGCATGAGCGATAGGTACAAGGGATTTCTGGTGTATCTGAAGAAACCCTCGGTGACAATCGTTGTTGTCGGCCTATCAGCCCGTGGATCTGTCTTCTTGCGTAACATCAGGCGCGTTGTTGTCACCATGATAATACCTGAAATTACGAACAGAAGATTCGCCAGCACCTTTGATAGAGTACTTGGATGAGCCATGATGGCAAGCGGGTAGAATCTGTGAATGAGGAACCCCACAGCCAGGACGACCCCAAATATCACTGGGGGGTGCGCAACAATGTGAGCGTGGTCTTCGTCATCTTTCCCTGCTTCCTTCGGTCACGGAACTCGATGACTTACGCGAAAGCGTATTGCCAAGACTATTGGTAAATCTCATCATACGCATGACTTTTTGAATATACTCTCTTTGCTCTTTGGGATAGTGGCTTTGATAATCAGCTACAGAGTCGCTTGCGGGTTCCGCTCCGTTCAATAGGGCCCAGTCGTGTGCATATTTCAGGGCCAACCATTCCCTGTATTCGAAGTCTGACTTGTTCAGCTCGATCAGCTTATCGATTTCCGTATCTGTCAGTCCAAGCCGCAGACCTGCGGCAGCATGATGGGTGGTTCACTCCGTACAGTTATTGGCAATGGAAACGGTAATCATGATCTTCTTTCTCAACTTCTCGTCCAGTTTCGTGAACGCTGAATAGAAAGACGGACCCGTGAACAAACTGTAGAACTTTGACTTGAAATCTGACATAGACGTAAACCTGCTCGTTTCCTCAGTTGGCATCTTATTGTCTCCTAAGGTGTTTTATCGCACCGAACTTCCTC
Organism: bacterium; assembly: GCA_030609865.1. The sequence goes on from JAUWSZ010000060.1 coordinate 7,325, forward strand.
GAAAGAGCTCGGTCTCGCTAACGCCACTGAACATCAGGACGATTACGCTCAATCAACCGCATATATTTGATATCCTGGTAGCCCATGGTCATTGCCCCATAACATTTGTTGTCCTTGGGGATGCCGAGGCGGTTCTTCAATTTCTTGTTGTTGTTTACCGAATTCTCCACCCATCCGTTGAAGCAAACCCCTACCCCTAGAACATGTGCCATCAGGGAACAATGATACATGGCTGCTGCACAATTGAAGGCAGGGCTGCCGTCCCAATCTTCCGCGTGGACCAAGAGCAGGGCCTGGGCGTGACGTAACAGCGGGTCTTCACCCTGTTCGATTCGCTTACGTGCATAGATGATCGCGGGTCCGTAGTTCTCGAGTTCCTGAATCTTCTTGCGTCCTATGATCTTGGACATGAGGAGGGCGAAAGGCTTCTTCTCCAGCTGCTTGAAGAATTTCGCATTGAACTCCATTATTTCCTTGCCCAATTCAGAAATCTCCGCAGGGGATGTCATGATCAGATAGTGAACTCTCTGACTGTTGGAGCCGGTTGGGGCGTACCTGCCTGCATTGATGATCTGTTCCAGCACCTCCTTGGATATCGGCTCCTTACGGTACGAACGCACAGATCGCCTTTCCCGGAGAAGCTGCATAAGAGTTTCCGGGGAGACGGCCGGCTTCTCGCCTACAGTGAGATCAGGCGCAACTACAGTCTTCTTTTGGACCACCGCGTCGACCGGACAGACCGCCCCACAATGACCGCATTCGATGCACCATTCTCCACGGTCGACAACAGCCTTGTCGTCCTTCATGTCCAGCGTAAAGACCGGACAGGCCTGCACACAGATCCCACAGCCCGTACATGCGGCGGTGTCTATCTCGGGTGGCGTCGTTGTTCTTCCCATGGGAGGCGATCTCCTTTTGCAGCTTTGACTGAATTCTGTCGCGTCTGTGATGTTGTCACCAAGACTCCATTCTAATCTCGTAAATTACCATTTTGGAAGGAGCGACGCAAGCCTTTTTTCATGGTCTACTTCCATGGGATAGAAGGGTAAGAGCTATATCCACCGAGGTGCGCATCTTTCACCGTGCAAGGCGGGGAGAGCTTGAAACAGAAGCGCTTATTTCTTCGCTTGCTTGGCTTTCTTCAATCTTAGTTTGGTCCGAAGCTGATTTAGTTGCGTGTCTTCAAAGTTCATGGTATCAGGATCTATTAACCACTTGAATTCGCCTCGCGTCGCGGCATCATCGAGCCTTTGTCGATAGAGTTCATAGTTCACAGGCATTGCCTCCGATAGGAGTCCCCAATCTCCATCAACGGCATCAATGGCTATTTCAGGACACACCATTACACAACGCCAACAAAAAATGCACGGATTCTGTATGGTTGGAGGATCGGCCCCGATGTCAATACCACCGACAGGACAATTCTCTTCACATGTATGGCATTCCACGCACGTATCCGTGTCAATACGC
>JAUWSZ010000536.1 GCA_030609865.1 bacterium
CGACACGAGCACCATGGACACCATGCTCTACGGCCTGGCACGGAAGCTGGTCGATTGCCATCCGATGGCACGCCAATTCCGTGGGGACCTCGACTTCTACATCGGGGATGCAATGCGTATGATCGAGGATTTCCAGGCGGACTGCTTCATCTTCGCGGGCCACATCGGCTGCAAGCATGCCTGGGACGGGATCGGCCTCTTCAAAGAAGCGTGCCGCCGTGCCGACATCCCTCTGCTGGTCTTTGAATTCGACATGTTCGACGACCGTGTGACCTCTTACGACGATGTCTACTTCGAAGTGGAGCGGTTCGTGAACGAAATCGTCTGGCCCCGCAAACAGAAACGGTTGGCTTCTTAGCAATTCCGGACCCAAGGAGGATGAACATGCCGATTACAGCAGGTGTTGATATTGGATCCACGGCCTCGAAGACGGTCATCATGGTCGATCGGGAGCCGGCAGCGCAGATAATAGGGGCGAGTTCCACGAACCCGAAGCGTACGGCCCAGGAGATCTACGACAAGGCCCTGGCGCAAGCCGGCGTGAAGGCCTCGGACGTGGAGTACATCGTGGGCACGGGGTACGGACGGACCCAGGTCGAGTTTGCCTCGAAGAACATCTCCGAGATTACGTGCCACGGGCGGGGTGCGCATTTCCTGCAGCCCTCGGTGCGAACGGTCATCGACGTGGGCGGGCAGGACACCAAGGCAATCTGCGTCGACTCACAGGGCAACCTGCTCGACTTCGCGATGAACGACAAGTGCGCCGCAGGCACCGGCAGGTTCCTGGAGGCCATGTCCCGGTCCATGGAGGTATCGATCGACCAGATGCAGGAATACTATTTCGGCGAGGGGGACCCTTGTACCATCACGTCTATGTGCAGTGTGTTCGCGGAGAGTGAGGTGATCAACCTGATCAACGAGGGTGTGCCGCTCTCACGTATTGTAAAGGGATTGCTCCAGTCTCTGGTCATCCGGGTTTCCTCCCTCACCCAGCGATTGGGCGTGGTGGAAGACCTGGTGATGACCGGTGGTGTGGCCAAAAACAAGGGGGTCCAGGATGCAATCGAGAAGAAGCTCAAGATCAGCATGAAGGGCTTCAACGGGACCGATCCGCAGATCGTCGGCGCTTTGGGCGCAGCCCTGATCGCCGCGGACTTTGCCGAGGGCAAGGCTATAACGTCGTAGTGGAAACAGAGACCTAAACAGAAGGAGTGTACAGATGACACCTTCAACCACACCAGAATCCACGGTCGTCCTTTCTTCCTTTTTCAGGCGACTCGAACCCCTCGAGGGGATCGTGCGCGTGTTCATGTCCCAGGCTCGGATGAGCGCGCTGTTCACGTTTCGGGGGACAACGGACAGCAAGGTTCTGCTGGATTTCAGCAAGTCGCCGGCCGTTGTGGCGGTCGACAACGGGGCCCGATCCGGAGATGTCTACATAACGATCAACGGTGGTGTCATGCACGACATCTTCCTTGAGCGCCTGAAACCCGGGGTGGCCCTGGGCAGAAGGGAGATGCTCCTGCGGGGAACAGTCATGGATTTGTCGAAGGTGCTCCCACTCTTCGGCATTTCCCCGATGCTTTACAGAGAACATCTTAGCGATATCGGGTACAACGGATACGCGCGTCAACCGGGTAAATCTTTGTCACAGGAGGAACTCATGAACGGTCAAGTCTTCAAGGGGGAGGCGATTCCCCTCGTACAACTATCAGGCTCGGAGAAGGTGGGCACAAAACTGATCAACGGCCTCGCCTACGGGATCGGCTATGTTGTCGGCTTCGTACGGTATCGCCTGTTCAAGAAACTGAGTCTCTTTGGGGTGCTCTCGGCGATGTCAAATGGTCTGGTTGCGGCGACCCCGGCCGAGTTGAAAGACTAATCACAGTATTCCAGCAGGAAAATAAGGAGGAAAAGACCGTGTCGGAACCGATAAGGACCATTCAGGCAGATGTAGTGATCGCGGGCTCAGGGCCCGGAGGGGCAACCATGGCCCTTGAGCTGAGCAAGAAGGGAAAGAAGGTCATCCTTTGCGAGGCCGGTAAGAACCATAAACGGCTTGGCACTTCTTCCGTGGCTCTTCTCGGGATGATGGACAAGATGGGCATGACCTTCTCCAAGGAGGGAACCTGGGTATTGAGACCCAAGACGGTCGGCGGCGCCACTGTGGTCTACTGCGGCACAGCCGTGCGTCCGCCTCCCTGGCTCAAGGAAAAATATGGGATCGACCTGACCGAGGAGGTCGATGAGCTCTACAAAGAGATCCCAATACAAACACTGCCGGACAACCTGATCGGGCCTGCGGCGCGCAAGATGATGCACGCGGCCCGGGACATCGGGCTCGACTGGAATCCGCTCGACAAGTTCATCCGGCCGGAGAAGTGCGAGCAGAATTGCGGCAAGTGCGCTCTCGGCTGCACGACCGGGGCAAAATGGACGGCCCGGGAGTACGTCGAAGAGGCTCAGAAGAACGGGGCCGAGCTTTTTCTCAAGACCGGAGTGGACAAGGTCCTCACCGAAAACGGAAAAGCTGTGGGCGTAAAGGCCAAGGGTCCTAAGGGCTGGATGAACATCATGGCAGAGACGGTGATCTTGTCGGCCGGAGGCCAGGGTACGCCCCCCATCCTCCAGCGCTCGGGGGTCTACGATGCGGGACAGGGCTTCTTTGCGGATCCTCTCGTCTTCGTGATGGGCGCCGGCGAGGGCCAGGGCTCCAAGTACGACGTCACGATGACCGCGGGAACGATCATGACCGACGACGGGATCGTCATGACCGACCTGATCGTGCCCCCCTTGATGGCTACGGGGCTGCTGACCTTTGCGGGGCCAAGAGGCTGGGTGAAGCTACCCAAGGTTCTGAATTACAAGAAGACCATGAGCGTCATGATCAAGGTGCGGGATGGCCTGGACGGAAGGATCAATCTGGACGAGTCGTTCTCCAAACCGATCGACAATGACACCTGGTGGAAGTTGAACAAGGGGGCAGCGCTTGCAGAGGACATCCTCATGAAGGCCGGCGCGAAGCGGGAAGACCTGATGAAGACCACCGTAATCGGGGCTCATCCGGGGGGTACGGTCCGGATCGGGGAGCTGCTCGACAAGGATTGCCAGACGCCGATTCAGAACTGCTACTGCATGGACACCACGATCATTCCGGAACCCTGGGGATTACCGCCCACCGTAACGGTCGTGGCCATGGCCAAACGGCTGGCCAAACACCTGACCGTGGACGCCGAGGCAAGGGTCGCCGTTCAAGAGCCGGCGTGCACTCCAATACAGGGGACGCGACTCTCAACCTGGCCCCCCATCTATTGGGGGGCTTTTTTGTAGAGCATATGAACGTTACGACCACCGTTTTCCGCCACGCAGGTAGTCAAACACA
>JAUWSZ010000659.1 GCA_030609865.1 bacterium
CCCCCCCCTCCCCCCCCCCCCCAACAACCCCGCCCCCCCCCCCCACACCCACAAAAACCTCGATCTCGTAACGGAAAAAAATGATTTTTTCCAACCCCACTTCACTAGCCCGTATGCTTGGAAACTCGGTCGGGCGAGCGGGGCGTCCCGGCGACATGGGAGATCCTCGTATGCCCCCGGAGGATTGTCAAGGAGTGCCCGTGGTCAGGGATGCCCAAAGGGCTCCTATTGACCCTGGAACAGGGCCTCTGCTAATTGTGAACTATCCGAGAGCGCTGTGCCAGCCAGATTGGATTGTTAGATCCTTTACGACTGAATGGAAGAGGAGACATCGTCAATGGAGTTCGAACTCAGCATGGAAGAGAGGATGCTTCGGGACATGGTCTACGACTGGTCCCTCAATGAACTCGGGCCGGTGCAAGAGAAGATCGATGACGAGGATTGGATGCCCCCCGACTTCTTCAAGAAACTGGGCGACTTGGGCATCTTGGGGATCACCATTGCCGAGGAGTACGGCGGGTCGGCCCAGGGGATCCTGATGCAGGCCCTGGCCATCGAATCCATGTCCAGGGTGTGTCCGGGCATGGCCATGACCTATGCGGCCCATTCGAATCTCTGCGCGAACAACATTTACAAGAACGGATCAGCCGAGCAGAAGGCAAAGTATCTGCCCGACCTGACCGGGGGAACGAAGGTCGGCGCCCTGGCCTTGACCGAACCGGAGGCAGGCTCGGACGCAATGGGCCTGAGGACCACGGCTCGGGAAGAAGGAGATGGCTACGTCCTGAACGGCACCAAGATGTTCATCACGAACGGGAACATCGCGGACACGATTCTCGTGTATGCCAAGACGGACCCGGAGAAAAAGGCAAAGGGAATCAGTGCGTTCATCGTGGAGAATACTTTTCCGGGGTTTTCGGTATCTAAGAAGATTAAGAAGTGCGGGATGCGGGGTTCGCCCACGGCCGAGCTCGTGTTCGAGGACATGATGGTGCCGAAGGACAACCTCGTCTACGAGAAGAACAAGGGCGTTCACGTGATGACCTCGGGGCTGGCCTACGAACGGATCGTCCTGGCAGGCGGTTGCGTGGGAATGGCACAACAGGCCACCGAGTATTCCATCAAGTACGCCAAGGAAAGGAGCCAGTTCGGAAGGCCGATCGGGTCCTTTCAAATGATACAGCAGAAGCTTGCCGACATGTATTCCCTGACCGAAGCGGCGCGGCTTCTGACCTACAGGGCGGCCGTGTTTGCCGACAGCCCGGAAGGGAAAAAGGGAGGCAAGGGCACGGATCTGGACAAGCTCGCTGCTTCGGCGATCCTGTTCGCTGCCGAGGCAGCAACCAAAATTTGCGGGGACGGTGTGCAGATCCATGGGGGCTACGGATACTGCCTGGAATATCCGATACAGAAGCTGTGGAGGGATGCGAAGCTCTATGAGATTGGAGCGGGCACCTCCGAGATCCGGCGCCTGATCGTGGCCAGAGAGCTTCTCCGATGAAGGCTCGCCGGGGAAGGAGACGTTAGAAAGGAGCTACCCATGGTGAAACAGGAACTCATCGAAAAGCCTTCCAGGAATGGCAATGACATCCGCAGGGTCGGGATGATTTTCTCCGGGGGCCCGGCCCCGGGGGCGAACGCCGTGATCAGTGCTGCGGCTGTGAGCTTCCTCGATACGGGCCGTGAGGTCGTCGGTTTCATGCACGGCTACGAGTACCTGCAGGACTACGATCCGGTGACGAATCGGCTCGAGAGAGACGTGCACTACAAGGAGTTTCAACTCCCGGACGTCACGGGTATTCGCAACAGTCAGGGCATCCTGATCGGAACCTCCCGTGCGAACCCGGGAAAGGCGATTCGAAAGGTCAAGGACCTGGAGGATCCGGAAAAGACGCGCAAGTTGCTGAACATCTACTACGCCCTCGTGGACATGAAGATCGATGCTTTGATTTCGATAGGAGGGGACGACACGCTGAAGACCGCCAACTACCTGTTTGAATTTCAGAATCGACTCCCCGAAGGCGCGAAACGCGTTCGGATCATCCACCTGCCCAAGACGATCGACAACGACTATCGGGGAATCGATTTCACCTTTGGTTACTTCACGGCCGTCGATTTCCTCGCCAAGGAGATCTCCAACCTGAGGGCGGACGCTCGCGCCACGCAGAGCTATTTCATCGTCGAGTCGATGGGGAGGAAGTCCGGCTGGTTGAGCTACGGGACCGGGATTGCCGGGGAGGCGAACCTGATCCTGAGCGTGGAAGACATCGACGCAGAGATGATGAACGAGGAGAAGATTGTCGACGAGGAAACCGGGGAGGAACGTATCGAGCAGCGCCTGAAGGTTGATGCCCTGGTGGACCGAATCGTTCGACTGATCATCACCCGGGAGAAGAACGAGAACAAGCGGTTCGGTGTCGTCGTGTTGGCCGAGGGCCTCGCTGAGAGATTTCCCGAGGCCTATATCCGGGATGTGCCCAAGGACCCTCACGGGCATCTCAGCATCGGCAGGATCGACATCGGAAGGCTCGTGGCCAAGATGGTGGGGGATGAGTACGGGAAACAGACCGGAAAGAAGCGCAAGATAACGGGACTTCAGCTGGGATACGAGAGTCGTTGCTGCCCGCCCCACGCCTTTGATGTGATGCTCGGAAGCCAGCTCGGTATCGGTGGGTTTCGAGGGCTGGTCGAGGAAGGTCTGGATGGCCATATGGTAAGCGTTTCCGGCCAGCTGGACCTGCACTACGTGGAGTTCCACAAGCTGGTGAACCCGGAG
>JAUWSZ010000187.1 GCA_030609865.1 bacterium
AGATCGACAAGATTCGGGGAATGAACATCACCATCGTCACATCAGCGAAAACGGATGAAGAAGCCAAGGCGTTCCTGAAGTACATGGGAATGCCGTTTCGCAACTGATTTCATCTTGCGCACACGGGAGAAAATTCTTGGCACGGAAGGCGAAGCTGGCGGCTTACGCGAAGAAACCAAAATTCAACGTTCGTATCAGAAACCGTTGCAGCCTTTGTGGCCGCCCGCGAGGGTACTACCGCAGGTTCCATTTGTGCAGAATCTGCTTGCGGAACCTCGCCTTGCGAGGCGACCTTCCAGGCGTAACGAAGTCCAGTTGGTAGTCACCCCTGACCGAACTTCCATCTTCTCTTGCCAGAAAGAGGAGGAAGAGGCAATCCCATGAGTCTTACGGATCCAGTAGCGGATATGCTCACGCGTATCCGGAATGCGTGCCGGGCACAACATAAGACCGTCGACATCCCTTCTTCGAAGATGAAGGAAGCCATTGCCGGCCTCCTCGAGCGAGAGGGATACATCCAGGACTACCAGGTCCTGCCCGACAACAAGCAGAACGTGTTGCGGGTGCGCCTGAAGTACCTCGAGGACAAGACGAACGCCATTGAAGGCCTCCGTCGCGTCAGCAAGCCCAGTATCCGGGTCTACGTGAACCGAAAAGATGTCCGCCCCGTCCGGAAGTACATGGGGGTCGCCATCCTGTCGACCACTCAGGGGATCCTCACGGACCGGGAGGCACGTGCAAAGGGCGTCGGAGGAGAGGTGTTGTGCGAGGTCTGGTAACCGGCCCGCGCGGAACCTCACGCACCAGAATCGGCTGAGCTTTTCTCAAAAAGGACACTGGCATGTCGCGGACAGGAAGACTGAAGATTCCGTGCCCCGAGACGGTCAAAGTCTCGCTGGTCGACGACCGGGTCGTCGTCAAGGGGCCGAACGGCGAACTCTCCCAGACGATTCATCCCTTCCTGTCGATCCGGATCGACCCGGACGGCGTCCAGGTCGAGAAGGACCCGGAACAGCGGAAGGCAGATGCCCTTTCCGGGCTCACCCGCACCTTGATCGCCAACATGGTCCATGGGGTGACGGAAGGGTACAAACGTGAACTCGAGATCGTGGGCGTCGGCTACCGTGCCGAACTCTCCGGGGACACCCTGGTCTTCCAGTTGGGATACTCGCATCGGATCAATTTCCCCTTGCCTAAAGGCATCTCCGCGGAGCTTCCGAAGCCGACGCAGATCGTCCTGAAAGGCATCGACAAGGGCCTGCTCGGACAAACCGCTGCACAGATCCGGGCCCTCCGAAAGCCGGAGCCTTATAAGGGCAAAGGAATCAAGTATGTCGAGGAGACGATTCGACGGAAGGTCGGCAAGGCGGGCGCAAGTTAAGATACCGAGCGAGGACAAGGAGCCTCCTCCATGAAGACAACAAATCCAAGAGTGTTGGCTCGTAGGCGGCGAAAATTGCGATTTATGAAGAAGATGCGCGGAACACCCGAGAGGCCCCGCCTGTGTGTTTACCGGAGCAACAAGCACATCTACGCGCAGATCGTCGACGATCAGGAGACAAGGACCCTTGCTGCCGCCTCCACCCTGAGCAAGGAACTTGCAAGCCTTGCCGATAAGCGGACTACGAAAGAGGCGGCCCAGAAGGTGGGGGAGCTGATCGCCAGGAAGGCGCAGGAGAAAAACATCCGGAAGGTCGTCTTCGACCGCAACGGGTTTCTCTATCACGGCCGTATACGAGCCGTTGCGGATGCGGCCCGGGAAGCGGGCCTGGAGTTCTAGGGCAAAGGACAAAGGTCAAAGGCGAAAGGACCTCCCCATTCAAGGAAGCCGTCATTCCCGCGCAGGCGGGAATCCCTCGGCACAGTGTGGGAATCACTAGAGGAGATAGAGTTTGGCCAATTACGGTTACGCTACGGAAGAGGAATTCGTCGACAAGATCATCCACATCAACCGTGTGGCCAAGGTCGTCAAGGGCGGCCGGCGCTTCAGCTTCAACGCACTGGTTGTCGTGGGCGATCGAAAGGGACAGGTAGGGGTCGGACTCGGGAAGGCGAACGAAGTCCCGGATGCGATTCGCAAGGCGATCGAACGGGCCCGCAAGAATCTCATCACCGTACCCATGCTGAATGAGACCATTCCCTTCCAGGTGGTCGGGCGCTACGGCGCCGCCAGGGTGTTGCTCAAACCGGCGGCACAGGGGACCGGGATCATCGCGGGTGGAGCGGTGCGCGCGATCATGGACGCGGCGGGCCTGAAGAACGTGTCCACCAAGTGCCTCGGCACACGAAACCCCCACAATGTAACGAAGGCCACATTGGAAGGGTTGACACAACTCCGGACTCCCGACTTCATCGCGAAAAAACGGAACAAGAGACCGGAAGATCTCTTCCCACGGTCGATGACCGACGAAGACGTTGTTTCCTCCTAATCGTTCAGGGAAAGTCTCATGGAAGCGGAACGAAAGTTAGTGATCACGCTCAAACGGAGCGGTATTGGCAGACTGCCACGCCAGCGTGCCACACTGCGCGGCATGGGCCTCACAAAGCTTCACAAAACGGTCGTGTTGAAAGACACACCCGAGATACGGGGCATGGTGGCCAAAGTCATACATCTCGTTGACGTAAGAAGAGCTTGAAGGACGGAAAAGGAAGACATCGGATGAATATGTTGAGCCAGCTAAAACCTGCTCCGGGCAGCACGAAAAGGCCCAAACGGATCGGAAGAGGCACGGGATCCGGGCACGGCAAGACCAGTTGCAAAGGGCACAAAGGGCAGAAGGCACGCAGTGGCCCGAAGATCGCTCCCAGCTTCGAGGGCGGCCAGATGCCCTTGAATCGTCGCCTGCCGAAGAGAGGGTTTACGAATACCTTCAAGAAGCAGATTGCCACCCTGAACCTGGACGACCTGGATAGGATGGCGCCGGAAGCGTCCGAGATCAACGTGCAAGTCTGGATCGCAGAGGGGCGAATCAAGAAGGCAAAGGATGGGGTAAAAATCCTGGGGCGGGGCGAACTCTCCAGGCCGCTCACTGTCCGCGCTCACCTGTTCAGCCACACGGCAAAGGAGAAGATACTTTCTGCCGGGGGTAAGATCGAGGAGATAACCTGAAGTGATTTCCGGTTTCCAAAATATTTCCAAGATCCCCGAGCTGCGGAATCGAATCCTCTTTACCTTTGGCATGCTCGCCGTGTACCGGATCGGCATATTCGTCCCAACCCCGGGCATCGACACGCAGGCGCTCGGCGCCTTCTTCGAGGCCCAGGCAAAGGGAGGGTCCCTCCTCGGCCTGATCGACATGTTCACCGGAGGCGCGCTGAGCCAGTTCAGCGTTTTCGCGCTCGGCATCATGCCCTACATCAGTGCCTCCATTATCCTCCAGTTGTTGACGGTGGTGATCCCGTACCTCGAGCGCCTCTCCAAGGAAGGAGACGCGGGCCGGAAGAAGATCACGCAGTACACACGATACGGAACCGTGGGCCTGAGCATCATCCAGGGCATGGGAATCGCCTTCGGGCTCGAGAACATGAAGTCCCCCATCGGGGATCTTGTCGTTCCGGCGCCCGGATGGGATTTCCGCCTGATGGCGGTGCTGACCCTCACGGCCGGGACGGCTTTTCTGATGTGGCTCGGCGAACGGATCAGTGAGAACGGCATCGGCAACGGCAGCTCGATGATCATCTTCGCGGGCATCGTGGCCCGGTTCCCGACCGCGATCTTCAACACGATCCAGCTGGTTCGGACCGGTGAACCGAGCCTCTTCATGATGCTGATCATCGGGGTGATCATGATCGCCGTCGTGGGCGCCATTATCCTGATGGAAAGGGGGCACCGGAAGATCCCGGTGCAGTACGCGAAGCGGGTCGTGGGCCGGAAGGTCTACGGGGGCTCCAGCACCCACCTCCCCCTCCGTGTGAACACCGCCGGGGTGATTCCTCCGATTTTCGCCTCCTCCCTGCTGATGTTCCCGGCCACGATCGCCAATTTCATCGACAACCCCTGGGCCCAGAGCATCGCGAGCCTCCTCTCTCCCGGGGCGATCTTCTACAACGTCGTGTACGTATTGCTCATCATCTTTTTCTGCTACTTCTACACGGCCGTCCAGTTCAATCCCGTGGACGTGGCAGACAACATGAAGAAATACGGGGGGTACATACCGGGAATCCGTCCGGGAAAACGTACCGCCGACTACATCGACAAAGTCTTGACCCGGATCACGCTTGGGGGCGCACTGTATTTGTCCGCCGTTTGCGTTCTCCCAACAATCTTGATACGCCAGTTCAATGTTCCCTTCTACTTCGGCGGAACGGCGCTCTTGATCGTCGTGGGCGTCGCCCTGGACACGATGACCCAGGTTGAATCACACATGTTGACCCGTCACTACGAAGGGTTCCTGAAAAAGGGAAGACTGAAAGGACGACGGGGCTGATTTTCTTGCGGCCACGGAGGCAAAGAACGAATACGCATCCGATCCACTCGCGAGCATGATTGTTCTAAAGTCACCAGAAGAGATCGCCATCATGCGGGACGCGAATCAGATCGTCGCTGAAGTTCACGAGGAGCTGAAGCTACGAGCCGTCCCCGGAACAGCCACCCGCGAGCTCGATAAACTCGCAGAACGGATCGCTATCAAGCGAAAGGCAAAATGCGCTTTCAAGGGGTATCGGGGGTACCCGAATTGCCTGTGCACGTCCTTAAACGAAGTGATCGTACATGGAATCCCCTCGGACAGGACTCTCAAGGAGGGGGACATCCTCAGCCTGGATTTCGGCGTGATCTACAAGGGCTTTTGTGGGGATGCCGCCGTCACGATTCCGATCGGAGAGACATCGAAGAGGGCAAATGTACTGATGCGGACCACGGAGGAATGCCTGGAAAAGGCGATCGCCCAGATGTACGAGGGCAATCGTCTCGCAGACGTTTCCGCCGTGATTCAAGAGCACGCGGAGAAGAACGGGTATTCTGTCGTCCGGGATTTCGTCGGTCACGGGATCGGCCGTAGCCTCCACGAAGACCCGCAGGTGCCGAACTACGGCAAGTCCGGAACCGGCATTCGACTTAAGAGAGGAATGGTCCTCGCCGTTGAACCGATGGTAAATGAGGGAGATTGGGGGATCAGGATTCTCTAGGACGGATGGACCGCCGTCACGAAGGACGGCTCTCTGTCCGCCCATTTTGAGCACTCGGTCGCCATTACAGACAACGGGCCTTGCGTCTTGAGCAAACTCCAGTAGAATCGGCCCGGGGAGACACGCTGACAGGGGACAAACCTCGGAATCGACTTCGCGGTCGCACTCGGGGAAAGAACCATGGCGAAAGAAGAGCCGATCGTGGTAGAGGGAACGATTGTCGAGCCCCTGCCGAACGCAATGTTTCGAGTAGAATTGGAGAACGGTCATCGCATTCTCGCCCATATTTCAGGGAAAATGAGGATGCATTTCATCAAGATCCTGCCCGGAGAGAAGGTTACCGTGGAATTGTCCCCGTACGATCTGACCCGGGGCAGGATCACGTATCGTATGAAGTAGCGAAGGACGAAGACGATGAAAGTCAGAGCCTCTGTGAAGAAGATTTGCCTGAAATGCAAGATCATTCGGCGCAAGGGGTCCGTGCGTGTCCTGTGCGAGAACCCGAAACACAAACAACGACAGGGGTAACAACAGGGGTCAGGGGTCAGGGGTCAGGCCCAATCCCCTCCCCTCCCCTCTTGAAGAATGACCCGGGAGGACAGTCTTGGCACGTATAGCGGGTGTTGATCTACCGAAAGCGAAGCGGGTGGAAATCGCGCTCACCTACATCTTCGGCATCGGAAGGACGAGCGCGCAGAAAATCGCCGATGAGGCCGGTATCGACAGGAACAAGAAGACCGACGACCTCACCGAGCAGGAAATCACCTTGATTCGAACCGTCCTCGACGCCAAGTACAA
>JAUWSZ010000619.1 GCA_030609865.1 bacterium
ACCATGCTGCTCACGGCCTGCAGGGCCTTGCCGATCCCTCCGAGTATCTTGATGTAGTTCTTGTCCAGGTACACAAAGGGATCCCGGCTGATCCGGATGAGGGCCCCGCCCACGCGCACGGCCCTCCGTATGGACTCCTTCTGCGAGAGGGGCATCTTCTTCCAGGCCCCGCAGACGATCTCGGGCCGTCCGTTTGCTTTCGATACGAAGGCTCGGGCCGCCGTGGCGATGCCCGAGGGCTTGGCCATCAGGCCGATCAGCACATCCTCTGCCGACACGACCTGATTAGGCGTGCCGGTGAACCTTGCGATCTCGTCTCCGGGGCGAACCGGGGATCCTTCTTCCAGGATGCCCAGCAGGGTCAATCCCATTCTCTTTGATTCATCCGCGGCCCGATTCGTCTCAGCAACGATGCCTTCGTCGTCGGCAAGGATGACGCCCGTGACCTCCCGGCCGTCCACGCTGCGGAAGATCTTATCCCGTAGGTCGGGTTCGACGTTTGTTGGATTATTGGTGTCTTTCACGGTCTTCCTTCATGAGCTTATTCCCTCTCCCTCGGGAATGACAGCACCTGGGAGCGCGTCGCACAATTGTGGATATTGCGAGCCGAAGGCGTGGCAATCTCCCTGCTGAACGGGCTGCGGTAACCGGGGGATTGCCGCGTCGGTTACGCCTCCTCGCAATGTCCGCATGTTGCCCCCTGGCTTCGGTAGCCGGGGGATTGCCACGGGCGCTGTCGCGCCCTCGCAATATCCCGAATTATGGCGCCGTCTGCATCAGAATGTGGTCCTGACCCGTTCTCGCTGCTTTCGCCTTTGCCCTTTCGCCTTCCTGATCCCCGACCCCTGTTATTTCTCTTCCGGGTCGATACCTCTTTGCTTGAGCCACATGGGTAGAAGTTCCTCGTCGACCTTACGGCTCACTGCGGGCGCCCTCCGGACCAGGTCTTCCGCCATGGAAGGGCTGGCCGTGATGTTGCCGAAGCTGCCGTCGAAGGCGATCACTTTGTCCGTGCCCGCCACCTTGCCCGCGAATTCCATGGCTGTCTCCAGGGAGTCGGCGATCACCGCGTGCTTCATGAACTCCGGGTTGGTGGAGTCCAGGTTCAGCATGTCCGCCTGGTCCCGTCCCACGACGACGGTGGGTACGTGCCGCGGCACGTCCGATATGGGAAGCCCGGGCCAGGCCTGGTTGATCACCACCGCCTTGATGGCCGGGTTGATGTTCATGATTCGGTCAAAGGTCTTCATCTCCCCGCTGAAGTACTTCGCCACCATGTCGTGAAGTCCGTAGGCCGAGGGAACGGTCAGATCAAAGGCATCGTACTTCCCGTTCTCCAGGCACCCGAAGGCGATGCCGCCGGAATGAATGTAGTATCCCCACCTGCCCGCATCCCAGACGGCGATACACTCCTCGATTTCGGCGATGAGCCTTAGGACCTTGCCGTAGTCCCGCAGAAGCTCTTTTGATATGCGCCGATCCAGCCGGTACATGTCGTTGTCCGCGTCCGTGCCGATGATGCCGTCCGGCGTGCTCCTCAGGATGCAGGAGAAGGCAAACTTGTCCTGGACAAGGGGCGAGTCAAAGATCGCCTTTTGCAGGAAATTGGCGGCTCGGTTCGAAAAAGTCCCGTGAAACGCCGCTCTGGTCTCGTACCGGGCGTAATTCATGGCGAACGCCTTCAGGCACCGGTTCATCATCCGATGGAAATACAGGTCCCTGGGCTCGTCATGGGGGGCATGGATGATCCAGTCCCCGTCGTAGATCCTCGCCAGTCCGTAAAGCGTTCCGATCTCCGTGTCGATCGGGATCGGTTTGTCAAAGGGGTGGGTGGTCGTCACTTTGCCGTTCAAGTATTCTTTCAGGCCGAAGTATTCCACCACCTCATCCGCCTCCCTAACCCCCACTCCGGAGGCCACCCGATAGCGGATGTTCTCGCACCCGGTCTTCTCCCGGACCGCGTCCCCGAGCGCCTTCAACATCTCGCGGTAGTGAAGGCCCTCCAGGATGTAGAAGCCGTGCTCCGAGCAGAGGATGTTGACCGTGTCCTCCGGTCGGATCTTTTCCATGTTCACGGCGGACAGCGCATCCCGGGTCGCCAGGCAGGTCTCCTCGACGCCTTCCCCCTGGCGGTATCCCTTCTGTATTTCGGGAAACAGTTCGGTTACACCGACGGACACCATGCCCGGCAGGTCGGCCGGACGGCATGTCCTGGGAGTGGGGCCGTACATGGATGGCATGACTTCCGGTGGCTGAACGGCTGGTTGCACCATGGCTCTCTCCGTGTGTTTCTATTCGTAGACTAGGTGAGGCTATCGAAGTGGTACTCAGGATACTTCCTAGCGATTTCCCCCGAAATGTCGTGAGAGGTCAGCGGCAGATTGTTCCAGCGGGGATCTTTCGGTATTTGCACGCCCGCACAGGCAAAGAGCTTGAAGATCACGGCCATGCAGTAGATCCCGCATCCTGAACCGGCCCCGGTTCCGACGACCACGTCTTCGGGGGATTTCGCGCCACCGATGATGGCGGCCGCTATTTCGCCGACCGTTGTTGCGGTACAGGCACAGAGCGGCAGGGCCGGCAGCAGACCGGCCTGGGCGCACAGGGCCTGTATCTTTTCCGGATCGACGGATTCCATGTCGAATGCGAGCGTTAGCGGTTGGATGCGCCGAACCATCTTGACGGCATCTTCCCGGCAGACCTCGCTGCATTTTCCGCACGCCACACAACGTTCTTCTTGAACCACGGCAATCTTCTCGACCACCTTGATGGCACCGCTGGGGCAGAGCTTTTCACACCGTTTGTCTCCGGTACATTTCTCCGGGTCCACTCTGGACACAAACTGAACGATCTTCATCGACTCCTCCGCATGTCCGGTACGGTTTTCCTATCCCCCTCCTATGATCGGCAGCAGGAGGACCTCGTCCCCGTCCTTCAGCATTGTTTCCGGGCCGGCATTCTTC
>JAUWSZ010000709.1 GCA_030609865.1 bacterium
CAGCCAGCATCGGGGTGGCCTGCATCATCGTGGCCAACATCTTCGTGCTGACCTTGATCCTGTCGTATCTTCCCAACCTTCTCTCCTCTGAAACGAAACCCGCAACAGAGCAGATCCAGCCATACCTGAGCCGGATCCTGACCGGCATCTCGAAACTGACGTACGGCCGGAACGCGTCCAGGGTAACGGCAGTGGCCTTCGTGCTGCTGCTGATCGGGCTCTTTTCCTCACGCACGATGACCGTCGGTGATGTCAACCCGGGAGAGCCGCTGTTGTGGGAGGACTCCGTATACAACACGGATGCGGCCAAGATCATGTCGGACTTCATGCTGGGCATCGACTGGATTTCTGTTGTAGTTGCCGGGGACGAGGAAGGCACGTGCAAGCGCTACGACCTTTTGCAAGTGCTGGAGGATTATGAATGGGAAATGGGTTCCATCCCCGGGGTTACGGTCGTGATCTCCCCGCTGATCGTGGCCAAGGCGGTAAACGAGATGCTGCACGAGGGGGATGTGCGCTGGCGGACATTGCCCAAGCTCCCGCGAGAACTCGGCTACTGTTTCTATCAGGCAGGATCTTCCGATGACAGTGAATTCATGGACATGGGTTGCTCGGCCATGAATATCAGAATCTTCCTGAGCGACCACAAGGGGGATACGATCCGGCGGGTGATCAAGAAGACCAAGGAGTTTATCGCCACCCATCCCCTGTCCGGCGCCAGATATGTTCTTGCCGGCGGAAACGCCGGGGTCATGGCGGCAACGAACGAGGTGGTAGAGAAGGCCCAGGTGCCCATGCTTTTCCTGGTCTATCTTACCATTTTCGTACTCTGCCTGCTGGTGTTTCGAGGCCTGAAGGCGCCGCTGATCATCCTGGCGCCCCTGTTCCTGGTTTCTGTGTTGTCAACCGCTTTCATGAAGGCCGTGGGCCTCGGACTCAACGTCAACACCCTTCCGGTGGCATCCCTGGGGGTGGGCATCGGCGTCGATTACGGCATCTACGTCTATTCGCGCCTGCGGGAGGAACGCCGCACGGGGTCACCCTTCGCGGTGGCGGTCAACACAACCCTGCACACCACCGGCGCCGCCGTCTTTTTCACTGCCGCAGCAAAGACTGTCGGGGTTCTCATCTGGCTTCTGTCCGATCTGAAATTCCAGGCGGACATGGGGCTTCTGACCGGGTTCATCTTCATCGCCAACCTGATCGGGGCTGTGGTGCTGATGCCGGCTCTGGTCTACGTGTTTGATGTCAAGAACAAGAAGGACGCTCTACAGGGGTCGGTCCGGACCGGCTCGATGGAGCCCATGCCTCAGAAAAACGCATGATAAAGGGGGGGAAACGATGAGGATCAAGACTGCCGCGGTTTTGTTGCTCGGAGCGATTGTGATGGCCACACCACAGATCTCGATGGGATACGATTTCACGATCGCAGACGAGATCGACGTGATGTTCAAAGCGGATCTCACCTACGCGCTTCGGGTCCGGGCGGAATATCCGAACTGGACGCTCATGGAATTGCAGCCGTCGAGCGGCAACTCGAACTTTGCAAAGGGTGATCTCGTCAACAACAAGATGATTTTCAGATACGAGGTTCAGGCCTACTACTCGAACTTGAGCCTCTTCGTACGGGGGGATGCCTTCTACGACCACATCTTCAACGACGACAGGTTCAACTGGGATGCGAGGCAACATGCGCAGTACAACTTCTACGATGGGATGGAGTATTTTCTGGAGGGCACATTCGGTAATTTTTCTTTTCGCGTGGGCAGACAGGTCGTGAACTGGGGAGAGTCGATTGCGCCCGTGTTCGCGGTGGCGGTGAACACGGTGAGCCCCTTCTTCGGGGCCAGGATCGCGGCCGCGGGCTATACGGCCCGGGACTTTCAGGTGCCGAGCCACATGATCTGGGCCAACTACGAACTCACCCCCACCCTCTCCCTCGAGGGCGTGTGGAACCCCGATTTCGAGCCGAGATTGTTCATGCCCGTAGCGGGTTCTTTTCAGAGCTTTTCGGACGCCCTGGGATACGGCCAGGACGGGTCGGTTGATGACCAGAGGCCGACAAGATTCGAAGACCAGCAACAGGGCGGCGTGGCGATCCGGAAGATCTTCCCGAGCCTCAAGTACTTCGAGCTGGGCCTCTATTACTACCATCATCTGGACCGCGCCCCTGCGATGACCTTTGACCTGGCGACCATGACGAAGCCTGTGGTAACCTATCCGGAAATCGACATGTTCGGGCTGAGCTTCGCCCACGCCATCGACGCACTGCAGCTTCCGATCCAGGGCGAGCTGGCCTACCGGCCGAACGACACGCTGCAGAAAAACTTCTCCGTGGATGACATCCCTCCCGGCCTTCCCCCTGCGGTGAAGGACGAACTCATGGATCAGCTGGTCGGGGCGCCCATAGGAGGGGTCGAGATAGGCAACACCCTGAACTGGGTGTTCGGCGGCTCCAGGCTGTGGTCCGACGTCCTCCCTTTTACACCCTGGACCTTTTCCCTGCTTTGCCTGTACGAGTTCTATGGATCGTGGAACATCGATCACGCGGACAGCAAGCACTTCACCGAC
>JAUWSZ010000233.1 GCA_030609865.1 bacterium
GAGGACGAGGACGACGACGAGGACGAAATAGACTCAAACAATGATAATTGCCAGAACCCAGGACAGGTCCAACCTTATCGATGTACCGCCATTTTGAGGGATTCCTGCGACTTGTCGTAGTAGGAGACGTAGATCGTTCCGGTGTTCGAGACCTCGATAGAAGTGAAGAGGCCCGTGTTGCCTTCCGTGTCCACGGTCACCGTTTCCCACCCTGTCTGGGTCCGCTGGGCGACCCGGAGGTCTCCACCGCCCTGGCAATCGTCATCCGTGCTCCTGCCGCAGTAGTAGTAGCTTATGATCGGTTGCCCATCCGGGCCGTAGGCGAGGGAACAGTACTTTCCCACCTGGTTGTGGGACTCGACGGTCTCCCGAACCCAGATGCCGCTCATGTAACTGGCGTATCGCAGGTCCTGATAGCGCTCGTCGTAGTAGGCGATGCCAAAGCCTCCGCCGGGCGTGTTGCGGGCGGAAAGGCTTCCCCCCATACAATCGCACGTGGAGTCCACGGTGCGAATCTCCCACCCGAAGTCTCCACGGTGGGCAAACTTCAAGGGCTGATGATCATCGTCCATGTTGCCGCAGTATGCGATGCCGGGCTGATCGTCCTCATCGAACAGAAGATTCGTGTAGTAGCCGCCTCCGTCGAGATCCACCGTCTCGGTCGTCCAGCTTCCACCCGCGGAATAGGCATACTTGAGGTCCCTCAGGTGGAAGTCATTGTAGTCGATCCCGGTACCGAGATCCTGATAGCTGATGCCCGCGAGGCCGAACCCGTCAAAGCCCACGGAGGGCCAGAGGCCTGCCACCCCTTCTTCGTCCACGACCTCTGTCGCCCAGTCCGCCCCGGTCCAACTCGCCATCAGCAGGTCGGACTGGAAGGGCCAGTAGTACAGGGGCGTCCGGTCTCCACCCACATAGGCCAGCACGGGCCTCCCGGTGGGGTCCATGGTCAGGCCGCAGCCTGTCTGGGTGTCGGTCTCGTGGACCGTGTCGATTTCCCACGTCCAGCCATCGTACGCGGCATAGCGAACCCAGTACACCGTGCCGGAAACCACGAAGTACGAGATGCTGGGCTGTCCCTGTCCGTTGAAGCGCAGGTTGTTCAGAACGCCCGCATTTCCGTTGTCGTCCACCACCTGGATGTCCCAATCCCCGGCTATTTCCCCCCCAGGGATAACAAAGCCACCCCCGTTCGAGCCGCCCTCGCCCACCTCGCCTGTCAGGCTGCCTGTTCCGCAGGCAGACAACAGAATCCCAACGAGAATCAAAGAGGCGTAACGAACATTCAGGGAATCCCGTATCGCCATGGCTGTTCCTTATTCTTCCTCCAAGGCTTCAATTCCCGAACCATCGAAGGCAACCACCTCCATCCGTCCGGCCACGGCCAGGAAATCCGGATGCACGTGATGGGACTTCGAGGATTCGAGGGCCTGTCGATCCGCGATCTCCGACAGGGACTCCTTTGCCTTCCGGACATTGCCGTATCCTTCGTTGAGGACCACGAGATTCGCCCGCGCGTCATCCATCGCGGGATCGAGTTCCAGGGCCTTCTGGAAGAAGCGATAGGCCTCCTGATCCTCCCCCTGCAGGATGCGAAGGAGGCCGAGAAGGTTCTGGCTCGCGGCATCCTGCGGGTTCTTCTCCAGGATGCGGTGCAGCACGAGGGAGGCAAGGTCCACCTTGCCCTGATCTGCGTAAGCAACCGCCAGGGACTCGAGAAGAGCACCGTTCCCCGGGTCCGCGTACAGGGCCTCGAGCAGCGATTTCGGGGACTGTACCGCACTCCCTTCTCCGAAGCGGAGCTTCAGGGCGCCTCTTCCGATCGAGGGGGGCAACGAACCACTATTCAGTGCGGCATAACAGGCGGTCACCTCCGGACAGAAGATGCCCAGGTGATAGGCCTTTTCGAGGGCCGCCTTCCTGTACCGCAGGGCCTTCTCGCGGTATGGGCGCACCTTGTCCTCTACCAGCTGCCGGTACTGCTGTCTTTGCGCCATGTCGAGTCCTTTGGGCTCGGGCGCCCTGAGGAAGAACCGTGAGATCTCGTCGTTCGCCTCGGCCGCCATCACGAGGGAGGCAATCGTCCAGCGGGCGCTCGAGTACTGGGCCACCTCCAGCCCGGCAGCCTCGACGGCCTGATGGGCCTTCAGCTTCTTCTGGATCAGGGCGTTCTCGATCTTGTCCCCGCGAATACGGATCTTCTTGAATGCCGCCATCTCCTGCCCGGCCCTGTAGAACCGAGCCTGTGCGGCAAACGCCCTCTCCTCCGGTGTCACGGCGGCGGGCGCGGACGCAACCTTCCGGGCCAACTGCTCGTCCACCTTCTTGAATACCGCCATCGCCTCGGTGAGCCTTCCCTGCTGATAGAGGGTATCTCCATAGAGGAACACCCACTTCAGTTCCTCGGGTTCCTGGCTCATCAGCCCACGGGAGCGGGAAAGGACCTGGGACGCGTCCTTGAGAGCCTCATACTGATTCAGAAGCTCCTTCTCCACGTCCAACTTCTGTGCGGGAGGGAGCAGGGGCATTGCCTTCCGGTAGTCCTTCACGGCGGCCACGTGATCCCCCATCCATCCCTGGAGCTTGGCAGCCCGCATCAGGTGATCCGCCTGCTGCTCGCCACCGACCCCCTCGGCAGCCTGTTCCGAGTACGAGGCCGCATTCGGGAAATCGCCCGCCTCGAAGTAGAAATGGGCCATCGTGGTCAGTACGTCCTGCCGCCGCTTGGCATCGTGCGTCTTGGCCAGGATTTGCGCTCCCCTCTCGAGGACCTTGGGGATGTCTTCGGCTTCCTTGCTCACGACGAAGAGGTTGAAGAGTGCAAGTTCCTGGAGCCCGCTGTCCTGGGCTTCTCTCCCCAGGGCGAGCAGGGCCTCATCCGAGCCCTCGGCACCGTCCTTGACCATGACCGTAAGTTCCTCCAGATGCCTGTGCTCCGCGGCTGAAAGAATGTTGCCCACTTCCTTCCGGAACTTCGGGTCGGTGATTCGCTCGTTCGCCAGCATGCTCCTCGCGTCCTTGATCAGGCCATCCAGGTCGTCGAGACTCTTGTGGATGTCCAGGACGAGGTGCCCGGCCGCCGCTGCCTCGTTGGACCTCGGATACTCCTGGATGAAGCCCTTGAATCCCTCGAGTGCGGCTTTGTAGTCCCCCTGCTCGTACGAGACCCAGGCCACGTTGAACGCAACCTCGGGCGCCTCTTCCGCGCCCGGGAAGGCGGCAAGGTACTGACTGCCGACCTGGCGCAACCCCTGCCTGGCCTCGAGCTTCTGGAGATCATCCAGATCCCCTTGTTCCTTCAGGGCCTTGTAGAACGAGGCCACTGCGCCGTACAGGCAATCCCGGGGCGACTTCTGCGGGGCCGGAGGCTCGCCGGCAACCAGCTTCTCCTCAGGCTTCGGAGACTCCCTGGCGGCCCCTTCCTCCTTCGTGTCCACAGACGCCTCGGCCACTTGCTCCCCCTCTTTCTCCGCAGACCCCTCGGCCACCATCTTCCCTTCCGGGCCTTCGGGCTCCTCGGCGGCCTCCTCTTCCTCGACCTCCGGGGGTTCGGGCGCGGCCAGCTTTTCATAGGCAAGGGCTGCCTGGAAATAGCGCCCTCCCTCATACAGGGCCTCTGCCTGGTTCTCCAGGATGTCACGCGTCTGTTTACCCCGTTGGAAGAAGTCCAGGTAGTAGGCATAGGCGTCCGCGGCCTGGCAGAACTTCACCTTGTCCTGCTTCTCCGAGGCCAGCAGATGGAGCCGTGTGGCCATGTCTCGAGCATAGACCTCGAATTCCTTGGCGAGCCGCTCCTTTTCCTCCGGGGCGGTCCGCCAGGAGTATTCCACCTGCTCCAGGACCCCGACCAGTGCCTGGACGTTCTTCTCCGGGTGCTGCATGTCCTTCGCCCTCTGGGCACAGGCAAAGAGCTTCTCCGCGTAGCCGGTGTTCTTCTGCGTGTTCCGGGAAAGGGAAATGATCGTCCGGTACACGTCGGCTCCGGCCGCCCAGTTCTCCTTCAGGAAGTATCGATGTCCCAGCTTGCCGAGGACGGCGAGGTAGATAGACTTCGAGTCGCTCAGGTTCGCGAAATACTCCAGGGCCTCCTCGGGGGGTTTGACCTCGGTGTAGCAATAGGCCAGGTCCATCAGCGCCTCACGGCGCAGATTGATTCGCTTGTAGGCATCGATTTCGGTCTTCAGCTCGTCGTAGCGAGGGTCCTTGACCAGCACCTCGAGCAACGCCAGGGCCTCCGGAAACCTGCTGCGGTTGATGTGACACCAGGCCATCTTGTAACGGGCCATCCCGTGCACATGGCTTTCGGGTGCGGCGAGGATCGTCTGGTAGGATTCCTCCGCCTTGTCGAGGTTCATCGAGTCGAACTGGTAGTCGCCGATCAGCAGGTAGGTCTCCAGCCTGTAGGGGCTATCCGGGAATCGTTCGACCAAGTCGGTGTAGGCGTTCATCATCTTGTCGAACTGGCCCATCTCGCGGTACTCGTGGGCCATGAAGAAGATGACCTTGTCCTGGTACCCGTACTCGGGGAATTCGCCCAGGATCTTGTTGTACAGGTCGATCGCCTTGGTCTTGAGCAGGTTCGCCTCCAGGACCACGACCGCCTTGGACCCGGTCGGATTCCCGACCCGCTTCAGGTGGTAGAGAATCCGTGATTTCTCGATGTAAAGGTCTGCCAACCGAAGATAGAGATCCGGCAGGTAAGGGCGGTGCATCGACTGCTGGATCAAATCCCGAGTGCCTCCAATCGCGTTCTCCACGCTTTCCTGGTCTCGGGAGAGTTGTCTGAGAAGCCGTTCCTGGTCGATTTGTTCGTCGGCCAATGCGAAGGGCTTCACACTCGCCCATGCAATCACCAGGACAAGAACCAGCTTCCAATGCTTTCGAACCAGATCACGCACGGCACACCTCGTACCTTTCGTCATTTTCCACTTGGTCTCTCATTACCAGCGCCTATTCCGACGGGTCATTCTTCGCCATCTTGCCCCGCTTTGCCTTCCCGTCCTTCTTTGCCGCCTTCTCGTGTTTCGCTTCTTCCTTCTTTACCTGTTCCTTCTTCGCTGCCTTCTCTTGCCTCGCCTTTTCCTTCTCCGCGGCCTCTTCCTGTTTTATCTGTTCCTGCTTTGCGGCCTTGTCCTGCTTCGCCTGTTCCTTCTCTACGGCCTTTTCCTCCTTTGACTGTTCCTTCCTCGCCGCTTTTTCCTGCTTCGCCTTTTCCTTCTCTGCGGCCTTCTCCTCCTTCACCCTTTCCTTCATCGCCACCCGGTCTCTCTCCGGCACTTCTCCCCCCAACCACTTCTCCGGCATATCGCAGTAGTCCTCGATGAAGAAGGTGTAGTCATCCAGCTCGTCGCTCCAGAACTCACCC
>JAUWSZ010000290.1 GCA_030609865.1 bacterium
CACGAGTCGTCGAAACCGGATGACCTTACGGTCGATCGCGATGGGAGAGGACGGTCTTCGCGGTGATGAATCCCTTCGACTCCAGATCCCCATGGCCGCTCTTCCTCTTTGCCTTTCAGACGACCCCTGGTTTTTTCACCCGACTCCGGTTTTTTCCCTCTTCAGCGAGGGGACCACCAGGGTGCAGTCCAGTTGTTCACGTACCCGCTCCAGCCAATGCGTGCGAACCGGCGTACGCCTGCTGCGAAGAAACGTCTCGTTGCCCCCCCAGACCACCGCCTGGAAGGGCTGGTGCTCGGCAAGGTACTTCAGCAGTTCGGAGGATGGATCCCCCTGCCGCACGGCGCCCACCGTCTCTACGCCACAACGCTGGATCTCTTCGAGGCAGGCGTTTACGGCGATCTCGGCCTGTTTGCAGGCCTCCCGCCCTTCGGAACCCATCTCCCGGGAAGGCGCCCCATTGCGAGGAAACTCCTCCCAGCGAAGAAGCATGAGCAGATGAATTTTCGCACCCACCCTGCGGGCCAGCTCTACCGAGTAGGTTTTGACCTCACCGCGAACGTTCGGGCTGTCCAGGAGGATCAGGATTTTCCTCGGCACGTCTTTCTTTCTCCACGCTCCGGGAATCCGGGTTGGTTGTCTGGCGTTGTGTGTGCATAGATTTGCCAGTGTTTCACTGGCAAGAAACGCGCCAGTGTGGGACGGAAAGAGAAAAGGTATTGATTTCATTAATAAAATATCGAGTTTCAGGCTCCATGAAGCACCACGAGGTATCTGGGACCGCATGTTGCATTTTGCCACAGATTCACTTGTGAAAGCAAGAATTCATAAGCAAAACAGCTAGATAAATACTTGTTGAGGGAAGGGGGTAATGTGTTACAATATGCAACAGGAGAGGAGATATTCCGGTTCAGCAGATCCGTGCGTGGGGGAAGAGATATGGAAATCGAGGAAGAGGCCTACGCGTACCCGCACAGGGGCAAGGTGCTCCTCGTGGACGATGATGCGGTGGGGCTGAAGAACATGGCCAGGTTCCTGAGACGTCAGGGTCATGAAACCACACTCGCATCCGGGGGAAAGGAAGCCCTGGCCAAGATCCGGCGGGATTGCTTCGACCTGATCCTCACGGACCTGGTGATGGACGAGGTGGACGGGATCGAGGTCCTGAGCGAGGCGAAGCGGAGTTCCCCGGATACAGAGGTGATCATCCTGACCGGTTATGCGGCTGTCTCGTCTGCGATCGAGGCCATGAAGAAGGGGGCGTATCACTACCTGCAGAAGCCTCTCCGTCTGGATGAACTCGACTGCGTTGTCTGCAATGCGATGGAAAAGGTTCGGCTTCGAAACGAGATCCGCCGCCTCGCCTCCGAAAAGGACAAGCCTTGGGGGGTGGAGCAGATCGTGGGACAGAGCCCGGCCATCATCGCATTGAAGAAGATTATTCCCCAGGTTGCCTCCACGGATTCGAATATCATGGTCACCGGAGAGTCCGGAACGGGCAAGGAACTGGTCGCCCGGGCGGTCCATCAGTTGAGCCCAAGGGCGGCAAAGCGGTTTCTGGCCATCAATTGCGGGTCCTTCACCGAAGACCTTCTCGCCAACGAGCTGTTCGGTCACGAAAGGGAGGCCTACACCGGGGCCACGTCAGCCCGGCCCGGTCTGTTGGAAAGTGCCGACGGGGGAACGATCTTCTTTGACGAAGTGGGGGACATGCCTCCGGCGATGCAGGCCAAGCTGCTCCGGGTGATCCAGGAGGGAGAGCTCATCCGGGTGGGCGGTGTTCGGCCGATTTCCATCGATGTCCGGATCATCGGTGCTACGAACAAGGACCTGAAGAAGGCCATCCAGGGCAGCCGGTTTCGTCAGGATCTCTTCTATCGCCTCAACGTGGTACCCCTTCATCTGCCGTCTCTTGCGGAGCGTAAGGAGGACATTCCCCTCCTGGTGGACCACTTCCTGAAGAAGGTCGTGATGCGATCGAACAAGGTGTTGCTGGGATTCACTTCCGAGGCGCTGGAGCTGATGAGAAGATACGATTATCCGGGGAATATCCGGGAGTTGGAGAACATCGTGGAAAGGTGCGCAGCCTTTGCGACCGAAGACAGGATCCGGGCCGAGGATCTGCCTCCGGATATCAAGGAGATGGAGGTCTTCTCCTTCCACAAGGAGGCCCATCCCTTCCGCACCCTGGAGGAAATCGAAAAGGAGTACATCCACTGGGTGATGGCAAAGACCGGGAAGAACAAGTCCCAAACAGCCCGAATCCTGGGGATCGACCGGGTTTCCTTGTACCGAAAGCTCAAGAAGTACCAGATTGTCGAAGGGTAAGAGTAGGAGTTAAGAAAAGCCTGCGCGAAAGGGATCCGTATGGCGGATGACAAGGTTCTCAATGGCGGGAGCGCCCCTGCTTCGGACACGGCTCCAGGGGCATCTCCGGATCAAGCTGCATCGGATGGCGGTTCAGCGGCAGCTTCCGAGAAGTGGTCGCCCGCTGCATTCCCGCTCACCATGCAGGAGCAGTTGGACAGGGCCATGCTGGAAAGGCCGGGAATCAGCATCCGGGCCCGGTTGACATCCGGTTTTCTCCTCTTCGTCCTCCTGAGCACGGGCATTACCGTGAGTGCGTGGGTTACCCTGAACCGGCTCGAACAGAAGCTCAATTTTCTCGAGATTGCCGACCGGTACACGACAGAGATCCAGCAGGCACGCCGCTTCGAGAAGAACTACTTCTTGTACGGAACGAACCTCCAGGAAGTCCAGCCCCACGTGAAGAATGCATCGATGCTGCTGACCTCGGGAAAAGAGGAGCTCGAGAGGGTCATCGGTGAACCGAAGTTTCTGATGGTGGAAAAGCATCTGGGAGAATACGCTCAGTTGCTGGAGAAGCTTCAAACTCTGGACAGGGACCGAGTGCCGGGTGCGATCCCTCAACATCCGGAAATCGAGGCGGAACTTCGTGAGCACGGGGCGGCCATGGTTTCGCAGTCCCTGGATTTGGCCGAAAAGGAACGGAAGAGCGTGGACCTCATGCTCAAGCTCTCCAAGAGGCTTCCCCTCGCCTTCCTGGCGGTTTTGCTCCCTTTGATCATTTACACGGCAAACTTCCTGGCGCGCCAGATGCTCGGACCCTTGAGCCGCTTGCTGGCGGCCACTGAGCGTATCGCCAAGGCCGATTTCACGCCGATTCCGCCGGCGAGGCGTTTCCGGGATGAGTTCACGAATCTGGCCGTTGCCCTGAACCACATGATGGAGGAACTGCAGCGCCGCCACGACCTGCTCGTAAGATCCCACAAGCTTCGAGCCGTGGGGACCCTCACGGCAGGGATCGCCCACGAGCTCAATAACCCGCTCAACAACATCACCCTCACCTCCGCAATGCTCGAGGAAGACTACGAAACCCTGGACGACGAGGAGCGGCTGGACATGGTGCGCGACCTTTCTGCACAGGCGGAAAGGGCGACCCGGATCGTCCGGAACCTGCTCGATTTCGCAAGGGAGAGCGAGATGGAGGAAGAACCGGTGGATGTGGGCCAACTGGTGGATAAGACCCTGCAGCTCACCTCGAACGAGATCAAGCTCAAGAAGGCGAAGGTGGAGTGCCGGGTGAACCCGAACCTGCCACCGATCCACGGTGACAAGCAGCACCTGAATCAGGTGTTCCTGAACCTGATCCTCAATGCCGTGGATGCGATGCCGAGCGGGGGTATTCTGGAGGTCGTGGTCGGGAAATCCACCGAGCCCGGGTACATTGCCGTCGACGTCAAGGACAATGGGGACGGCATACCCGACCACATCGTGACGAGCATCTTTGATCCCTTCTTCACAACCAAACACCGTAGCAAGGGAACAGGCCTTGGCCTCTCCGTGTCCCTCGGGATCGTGAAGAAGCACGGAGGGAATATCCTCGTGGAGAGCAAGGTCGGCACGGGGACGACCTTCACGGTGCTCCTTCCGATTACAGCCGTGCCCGCAGAATTCAAGAAGGAGAAGCAGGCTGCATCAGCGTCGAGCAACACACCACTGCTGGGCCGTTAGGAAGTTTCTCTCGAGCTCGCGGAAAAGAGCTTGACATTAGTTTGATATACAACAGACGCGGACGACAAGTTGAGAATGAACGGAACGCAAGTATGGACAACCTCTGAAAGGATTTGCCATGGGTATACTGGGATTCGGCAAGAAGAAACCCGCACCGAGTCAAGGCCCGGCGCCTGTCCCCGACGGTCCGGCGGCTTCTCCCTCGCCCAAGGCGAAGAACAACTTTGTGATCGTGATCTTCGACTCCTGTCGATACGACACGTTCATGGAGGCTGCGCCCGAGACGATCCAAAAACTCGGCAAGGTGGAAGAACGTTACAGTTACGCATCGTGGACGGCGCCTTCCCACTATAACCTGCTCATGGGCCTGGTGCCTCATGTCAGCCCTTCCCGTGTGTACGCGTCCGAATACTACAAGGAAGATTTCTTTCGATTCAACGAGCGTCTCGGTTCGGATGGAATCGACTTTGGAAAGCTCGTCCCCCAACTCTATCTGCCCATCTATCTCCAGAAGGAACTCGGTTACCGGACACATGCCAAGGTCTCTCTTCCCGTGCTGAACCCCAAGACGCCCATCAACCAGGGGTTCGATACCTTCCGGCTCATGGAAAAGCACAACGACATGGCAGCCATGCTGGATGAGATGACCTTTCCGGAAGACCGGCCGTCTTTCTACATGCTGAACGTAGGCGAGACACATTATCCGTACGCGCTTCCGTCGGAGGACATGGCGAGCATGAATCTCCCCCATATCAGCGGCGTGCACGGCGTGGTCAAGAAGATGGACCAACACATCGAAGATGGTAAGCTCAAGCGTGAAAAGCCCCCCGAATTCTTTGACGAAGAGAAGCTTCTTTACCTGAAGGAGCGGCAGGTCGAGGCCGTCAGGTACC
>JAUWSZ010000021.1 GCA_030609865.1 bacterium
ACGGCCAGCTATTCGGCGATCCTGAAAGAGGCCTCGCTGCTGACACTGATCCGGTTCGTGACTTCGGACCCGGATCCGAGTCTGCAGATCCTCAAGGAGGCCGGCTACAACGTGACGGCAAGTGAGGTTATTCTCTCGATATTGGAGAATCGCCCCGGGCGCCTTGCCGCCATCACGGACTGCCTCGCAAAGGAAGGGGTCAACATCGATTATACCTATGGCTCTTCTCTGGAAGAGATGGGCAAGGCGCTCTTCGTGTTCCATGTCTCCGACACGAAGGCAGCCCTGAAGGCCCTGAAAGAATAAGCGGGCCCTGCGCGGTCTTTGCTCTCCCTCCAGGCGGTCGTAGCTGAGGCAGGGCCCGAGGCGAAAGGTCAAAGGCGAAAGACAGGGATCAGGGGTCAGGGATCAGGCCCAGCCGCTCCCCGCCAAGAAATCGGGGACAGCCACCGAACTCGGCAATTGACTGGTTGTCCTCGAATTCGAGTTTAGTGGCTGTCCCCGAATCGCCCCACAGCCATTCGCCCCTGCCAAGGAGGGGGGTGGGCTAATACCTAACAGCTAATACCTTACAAGCTAACACAGACCACGAACTGTGCAGAGGGGGAAGCGTGCTGCCTCTCTCGACCGCTCTTTGCCTCGTCGTGCCGCCGATTGTGATTCTTACGATCGCCATCCTGTACTTCTTCCGCAAGGAAGGGCCGAATTGATCCTTTTCGTCTTTCTCCTCTATCTCCTGCTCCTGGCATGCATCGGTATCTACTACACAAAGGCCAACCGTGCCCTGGAGGATTTTGTCCTCGGCGGCAGGAGGCTCGGCCCCTGGGTGACCGCCGTTTCTGCCGAGGCGTCGGACATGAGCGGATGGCTTTTGATCGGTCTTCCTGCGGCGGCCTTTGCCGGCGGGTTTTCCATCCTTTGGGCGGTTGTCGGATGCGCGGCCGGGACCCTGTTCAACTGGGTGGTGATCGCGCCGCGGCTCCACAGGGCCGCTGGACGAGCCGGCGCCCTGACCATCCCGGATTTCCTCGTCGCACGCTTTTCCGGGCGGGGAGGCCTCCTCATCCGGATCGTGGCGGTTGCCATCATCCTGGTCTTCTACGCAACCTATATTTCCGCCCAGTTCACGGCGGCCGGAAAGATCTTTGAGACGACCTTCTCCGGGGTCTCGACCCCCTGGGGAGAGATATCGATCGATTACGTCCAGGGAATCCTGATCGGTTGCGGGGTGATACTGTTCTACACGATTTCGGGTGGTTTTCTGGCCGTGGCCATGACCGACCTGGTCCAGGGCATGATCATGGCATTCTCCGTGGTTGTGATCCCTGCGGTGGGAATCTGGCAATTGGGAGGCCTGGACGGGCTGTGGAATGCCATGGCACATGCGCGGGAAGGGGAGGTCCTTCTTCGGTTGGGAGGAGAACAGAGGGGGCTTGGCTTTCTGCTCGGCGTAGCGGCCGGGGGGCTTTCCTGGGGTTTGGGGTATCCGGGCCAGCCGCACATCCTCGTGCGATTCATGGCCATCAAGGAGGCCGGAAAGCTCAAGTTCTCGGCACTGATCTCGGTTTGCTGGGTCCTGGCCGCCCTTTACGGGGCCATGTTCGTCGGTTTTGTCGGAAGGGCCTTCCATCCCGGAGGCCTGGAGGATCCGGACAGTGTTTTTCCGCTGCTCGCGACCCAGCTTCTGCCGGACTGGCTTGCCGGCATCATGATCGCAGCGGCCATCGCTGCTGTGATGTCTACCGTGGATTCCCAGATCCTGGTCGCAGTCTCCGCCGTTGTGAGCGACATTTACGGAAAACTCCTGGGCGGTGAAGTCCGTTCCTCCCGGGGGGTCTGGCTCGGCCGTCTCACCGGGGTCCTGCTCGGGGGTGCGGCCTTCCTGTTGGCCCTGCAACGCAGGGGCGTGTTCGAGCAGGTCTTCGACGCCTGGGGAGGTCTCGCCGCCGGGCTGGGACCTGCCGTCTGCTTCTCCCTGCTGTGGCCTCGCACCACCTACCAGGGGGTTCTCGGGGGCATGCTGGTCGGCGCCGCCCTTACGCAACTCTGGCCGGCCCTGGTCGAGTTCTTCCCCCACCCGGTCGTTACGGTCTGGCCGGCCGCCCTGATTCCCAGCTTCGGCCTGTCCTGTTTGACGATTTGGGTGGTGAGTTTGGCTACGGTAAAAGTTTGTGGGGTCAGGTCTTGCATTTGAACTTTACTCCGAGGCTAAAGTTCAAATGCAAGACCTGACCCCAATAAGAGGTGGTTGGGAGCTAACAGCTAACCTAATCCACGCACTGTGCAGGAGCCAAAGAAGCGAGACTAGGCCACAGCCTGTTCCTTCAGGTATTCGGGGGGATAGGCCGGAAGGTCACAGAAGAGGGGATCGAGGCATTTCCCGGGACGAAACTGCTGCAGGAAGTATCGGTGGCTGCCCTGGAGCCATTCACCCAGATGGGCGAGATCGCCTTCATCGAGCAGACCCGGTACGACGGTGGTCCGGAGCTCATACGGCACGGCCGAGGCCTGGAGCAGTTCCACCGTTGCTTCCGTGGCGGCCACCAGTTCGGTCTCCGGCATGGCCGTGCGGGCGATGGCGCGGATCTTGTCCGGAGGCCCCTTGATGTCCACGGCCACGTAGTCCAGAAGGGAAGCATCCAGCAGGGGCCCGAGCCGTTCCGGCAGGGAGCCGTTGCTGTCCAGCTTGATCTGGAGGCCCAGTCCACGAATTTGTCGGCACAGCTCGGGGAGTCCCTTTTGAAGCAAAGGCTCTCCGCCCGTCAGGCAGACGCCCTCCAGCATCCTGCTGTAGGTTGCCAGGTAGGTGATGATCTCGTCCAGGTCGAGGGGTGCCTGTCCGTCCCCCTCCTCGTCGAGGACGAGTTCCGGGTTGTGACAGTAGGGGCAACGAAAGTTGCAGCCTTGGAGAAACAGGGTGGAGGCCACCCGCCCCGGATAGTCGAGCAACGTGGTCTTGGACCAGCCAAGAATGCGAACAACCGGCTCCTCGGGGGGAAGCTCCAAGTCGGTCGGAATCAATGACATCAGGGTCGGTCTTGGAGGATTTCGCGGATTTCTCGCGGACCCATGGCCCACTTCAGAATCTGGCCGTCTCCAGCCACATTGAGCAAGACGGGAAGGTTCATCTCTCCGCTGTCCTTGCGTGTGATCTTGTTCCGGATTTGCCGGTAGTACTGGGTGAAGAGCTTTCGACCCGTGGTATCCTGGAGGTCCAGGATTTCGACGTGAAGGTCAAGGGTGCCGAGGTCCTCCTTCACCTCGTCGCATTTCGAGCAATTCGGCCTGGTGAAGAGCTTCCAGTCGCTCGACCCGTTCACGCGATGGGTTCGAGGCTCCATGAAGCTGTTGAGTTCCAGGATCGGCATCATTCGTACGTCCGGCCTCTCCGCGGAAACGTCGTCCGTGCCGGTGGGCTCCCTCTTCTCCTCCGCGATGGCCTTGTCCACGCCGTGGAGGGTGACCACGTTTCCCTAGGGCTTCGTCGAAAAGAGCCTGCGGTCCAGGTATTCCTCCGCCTTGCCCTTGTTCCAGTTCTTGACGGGCCGATAGTAGCCCACGATCCGGGCGTACACCTCTGTTTCATTACCGCAAGACGGGCACTTTTCCTGCTCGCCTTTGAGGTACCCGTGGTCTGAGCACACGGAAAAGGTGGGGGAAATCGTGTAATAGGGGATTCGGTAGTTCTCTGCGATCTTCCTTACCAGCTTTTTGCAGGCCTCCGTGTCCTCGATGCTCTCCCCCAGGAAGCTGTGGAAGACCGTGCCGCCCGTGTATTTTCGCTGAATCTCCTCCTGGAGGTCCAGGGCACCGAATAGGTCCGACGTGTAGCCCACGGGGAGTTGGGTGGAATTCGTGTAGTAGGGCGCCTCCTCGCCGGCGGTCACGATCTCCGGGTAGCGCTCCTTGTCGATCTTCGCGAGCCGGTACGAGGTGGACTCGGCAGGGGTGGCCTCGAGGTTGTACAGGTTGCCGGTTGACTCCTGGTATTCTATGAGGCGTTCCCGCATGAAGTCGAGCACCTCGAGGGCGAACAACCGCCCTTCCTCGGCCACCAGGTCCTTGCCGAGGAAATTCGTGCAGCATTCGTTCATTCCCACGAGACCGATGGTGGAGAAGTGGTTGTCCCATGTGCCGAGATATCTTTTCGAATACGGGAACAGCCCTTCGCCCATCAGCTTCGTGATGATTGCACGTTTGATTTCGAGGGAGTCCCGGGCACTACCCATCGTTCGGCCGAGTCGCTCGAAGAACTCTTCCCGGCTCCTGGAGAGGTAGCCCAGCCTCGGAAGATTGATCGTGACGACCCCGATCGACCCTGTGAGCTCGGCCGCACCGAAAAGGCCCCCTCCCTTCTTCTTCAACTCCCGCTTGTCCAACTGAAGCCGGCAGCACATGGAGCGCACGTCGCTGGGTTGTAGGTCGCTGTTGATGAAGTTCTGAAAATAGGGGGTGCCGTACTTGGCGGTCATCTGGAAAAGAAGCTCCGCGTTTTCGCTGTCCCAGTCGAATTCCTCGGTGATGTTGTAGGTAGGTATTGGATACGGAAAGCCCCGGTCCGCCGCGTCCCCTCCCATCATTACTTCCAGGAAGGCGCGGTTGATCATGTCCATCTCTTTCTGATAATCGCCGTAGCAGCTGTCCTGGGCCTTCCCTCCGATGATGACCGGCTCGTCCCTCAGGTCCTGGGGCACGACCCAGTCCAGCGTGATGTTCGTGAAGGGCGCTTGCGAGCCCCAGCGACTCGGGGTGTTCACGCCGAAGATGAAGCTCTGGATGTTCTGCTTCACCTCCCGGTAGCCGATGCCGTCATGCCGTATGAAGGGGGCGAGGTAGGTGTCAAAGCTCGAGAATGCCTGTGCCCCGGCCCACTCGTTCTGGAGGACTCCCAGGAAATTGACCATCTGCGCTATCAGGGTGCTCAGGTGATGGGGAGCGTGAGAGCTGATCTTGTTCGGCACACCGCCGAGACCCTCCTGGAGGAGCTGTTTCAAGCTCCAGCCGGCGCAGTACCCGGAGAACATGCACAGGTCGTGGATGTGCATCGTTCCGTTTCGGTGGGCGTTCGCGATGTCTTTGGTGTAGATGTTGTTGAGCCAGTAGTTGGCGGTTACCGTTCCGGAATTGTGAAGGATGAGTCCTCCCAGGGAGTAGTTCACGTTGCTATTTTCCCGGACACGCCAGTCCGCCTGGCTGAGGTACCCATCCATCGTGTTCTTGATGTCCAGGAGCAGGCTCTTGGTTTCCCGTATGCGGGCATGCTGTTCCCGGTACAGGATGTAGGTCTTGACCGTCCTGGCATGCCGCCTGTGAATCAGGACCTCTTCGACAAAATCCTGGATTTGCTCGACCGCGGGGATC
Source organism: bacterium (assembly GCA_030609865.1). Next base: position 5,362 of record JAUWSZ010000021.1, read on the forward strand.
GAGCGGGGATGGGTTTGCTTCACGAGCGTCTCACACACCTCGTTCGAGCATCGAACGGCCTCGTCCCTGTCCTCCAGGTCCACTGCCTTCATGGCATTGACGATGGCCTGTGTGATTCGCTCCTGGTCAAAGGGAACGATCTTTCCGTCCCGTTTCCGGATGCAGTAGTTTTCGTCGGTCAGATGGAGAAAAGCCGGTTTCTCCCTCGTGTCCGACTCGACGTATGCCTGCGCCATCTTGTCTCCTTGTGCATACGGATTAACGTTTTAGAAGTTGTTTGTATTTTAGGCAATTGGTATAGGTTATTTAAAGTAAATTCTTAAATAACCTATATCTAGTGTCTTCAGGATAGATGACTACTATATCTTGTTGCTTATTCCTGTCAAGGGAAAAATGCTCTGACCCTGGAACAGCGTCTTTCTTTGACACGGTGCTTCATAAGAAAAAACAGTTAAATTGGTGACTTAGATGCTTCAAAAAGGGGCAAGAATTTTTCTAAAAAGCCCTCAAATGGGTTGCAGACCCGGCCTTGATTCGACGAGTCGGGCGCGGCTCCCGCCGGAGATGCCCCTGCCGGGGCGGTTTCGGCCCGTTTAGAGCACCTCGGTCACGAATATGGGGGGGACAGCAAGGTGTGTCAGGGAGAACCCTTTCCCCAATCCCTCTGGCGCGATCGACAGGGCCCGCTCCAGGGTCGGGACGGGTGTGAAGCCCAGACGCTCGACGACCCCGGGGTCTCGAGCGCCCACCACCAGGATCTTCGACAGCCGCTTCAGGGCAAGGCAACCCCAGGCCCAGGCGTAGAAGGGATGGACCCCATGGTAGGCATACCGATGCCGATATCGGTCGATGTACTCGGGCCTTGTTGCCAAATCGATCTCAAAGCCTTCTTCGATCTCCCTGGGATCCCGGGTCTGTGGAAGGACACGATCGTAGAATTCCGCGTAAGAGGGATGGTGTTGTGGATGGAACCCGGGCAGAAACGGGTTCATCAGGATCATGACCCCGCCATCCCGTACCACGGGGCGTTGCTGATGCAGGTTGTACACATAGCCGAGGGCCATGTTCATTACCAGGATAGGATTGATCCGGGAGAAGACCGAATACGGAGAGAGGTTGGGAAGCCCCAGGAACAGGGCATCGGTCTGCCCCTTGACCGTAACATTCTGCTGGCGGGCCAGCGCGGTCAGCGTGGCAGGGTGTACGTCGTCGATCCGGCCGGCATTTACGGCAATCGGCTCGTAGGCGCTTCTCAGGAATCCGGACAAGTGCTGCTTGACAGGCTCCGGCAGCCTCCTGGCCCATCTCATCGGCGAGGCAACGCGGCCGTTCGGGTCCTTCCCGTTCACAGAAAGCAACTTATCGATGCCCGGGCCCCAAACCCGGCTATTCACAACCGTCTCGATCGTGAAAATGTTGGCGTTTTCGGAGACGACGGCCCCCATCTCTCCCATCATCCCGTGGTAGTCACTCCGGTCGGGATCCATAAGGGTTCCCTTCTCGAGCACGCCCACGTTGTGGTGGGCACGGATGCTCTCAAAGGTCCCAAGACCCACGACGATCGACTTCCAGCCGCCGTTCATCGGGGTCCAGTTGACGTTCACGTAGATGAGCAGATCCGATTCCGTTACCCATCGGTTCACCTGGACAGGATGCCCGTTTCGGCTCCTGCCCAGATCCACGATCCCGTCCGGATCCTCTGCGTCGTGGTTGGAGATCCGGTTGGGCCCCATCTCTTGCCAGATTTTCCTGCCCAGCAGGTGGCGCAGCTCGGCCGGGGTCCACTTCCGGTGAAGGCCGATGGCGCAGACCAGCCGGATGCGGCCCTTGTCGATTCCGGCTCGGAACAGCTCCTCCAGGACCACCTCGATGGCGCTGGCCCGGACGTCCCTGGCCATCGGTGGCTGAGGGAGGCAGGGGTCGTCAAAGGCGATGGTGATGCGGTTGCCGGGCCGGACGAGGGCGGCTAGGGGTGGAGAGCCGATCGGCCCTTGGAGGGCTCTTCGGACGGCCCCGTTGTAGTCCCGCAGGCCTTGGATCGGCTCCGGGGGAAGAATGGAGCGGGTTTCATCGGGCAGGGTAACATTGACCAGATCGTCTCCGGCGAGTACTTTGCACTGCATTTCGGCTTCTCTCCTCACTATGGGTTGTTGCTTTCTCTGAAGCCCGTGGCTGTTCTTGGTATTAGGTATTAGGTATAAGGTATTAGCTCCCAGCCCTTGCCGCCACCAGGACTCTCGATCGTCCTCGTCCTCGAACGGATGGGTGGTGGGGTGGGCTAATACCTAACACCTAATACCTAATACCCAATCCTTTCACCTTCGGTACTCTTCCAGAAACCCGGGCAACTCCTCGAGGCGATGGATCCGCAGTGGATGGGGAATGCTGTTGCCCATCAGGATGAACGGAATATCGGCGGCCTCGGCGGCGATGCGGTCGTTTTCCATGTCCCCTCCATAAACCGCCTGCCTGGGGGCAAGACCTGTCTTCTCCAGGCAGTAGAGCAGCATGTCGGGTGCAGGCTTCGGCTGCGGGACCTCGAGGATCGTGGAGACCACGTCGAAAACCCCTTCGAGCCCGAACCGCTCGAGAAGCGGGGGGATGGATTTTCCTCGATTGGTGGCCAGGGCGACCTGGTAGGATGCCTTCAATGCTCCCAGAACCTCGTAGAGGCCAGGCTCCGGATCCATGTATTCGAGAAACGGGAGGTAGTCGATCGTGTAGGCGATGCGCTCCGCCTCTTTTGCCTTTTCCGGGTCATCCGCGTAGAGGTGCGCGAACAACTGTGGGGTAGAGTAGACGTGACAGAGCCTTCTTGCCTCTTCATCCAGGGGCGGGCCGCCCATTCTTTCAAGGATCGCGTCGTAGTAGGCGACGTTGGATCGGATGGAGTCGAAGAGAACGCCATCGCAATCCAGCATCACGAGCTTGAGGGTGTGGTTTCGCGTGTCTTGGATCATTCGATGTCCATGCCAGGAGCGCTCGGTGAAAGTATCTATAAGAGCCTAGCACGCGGGTTTTTTTCAGGTCAATCGAGTCGAAAGGAAACGGTCGCTATGTTCCAATCGACTCTTGGCGTTCGGCGCTGTTCCGGGCTCCCTCTCCGATTTGCTTGGGCTCCGTCTCTCCCGCCCCCGAAGTCGCCCTGCACAAATCTCCGACGGACCCCGAAACAGCGCCGAAACCCTTGAGCTCTGAAAGGGAAACACAGCGACCGTTTTCTCTCTTTCCGGTAAGATGAAATGCTGAGGTTGGGCTGGTAAGATCTATAGGATGGACCTAAAACAGAAAACCGGCAAGGGCCGCCGCATAGGCGTCGTGTCGGATACCCACGGGCTGATTCGGCCCGAATTGCTAGAAGCCCTCTCGGGGGTGGAGATGATCATCCACGCAGGGGACGTAGGGGGGCGTCGGGTCCTCGAGGTGTTGCGAGCCCATGCGCCTGTTGTGGCAGTGAGGGGAAACATGGATGGGGGGCCGTGGGCCCGAGGGTTGTCCGAAACCGAGGTGGTGGAGATCGATGGGTCCCGCTTCTATGTCCTTCACGATGCCAACGAAATTGACCTGGACCCGGCCGCGGCCGGTTTTCGGGCCGTCATCAGCGGTCACACCCATCGGCCGTCCCTGTGCAGGCGCAATGGCGTGCTCTTCCTGAATCCGGGCAGTGCCGGCCCGAGGAGGTTCAGGCTCCCGGTCACTGCCGCCATCCTGCATCTGCGGGGGGAATCCATGGAGGTGGAACTGCTCGAGGTGAAGGACTGACTTCTTTGTGAATCGGACCACTCAGGAAGGCTCGTCGGGGAGATCCGGCAGGGCCTCCGTGCCGGCCGGCATTCCCTTTGCGGCGTCCTGCAAGGGTGAATCGATGGGTACCACGATACGGAACGTGCTGCCCTCACCCGGGACGCTCTCCGCCCATATCTTGCCGCCCAGGCAGGTGAGAATCTCCTTGCAGATCGAAAGGCCGAGTCCGGTCCCCTTTGGCTTGTCCGTCAAGGTGTCGCCCACCTGTTTGAAACGCTCGAAGATTTGCCCAAGCTCTTCAGGGGGAATGCCGATCCCCGTGTCGGCCACGGAAAGGCATAGGAAGCCCCCGGTGTCTTTGAGGCCCCTCTCTTCGCAGCGGGAGCCTTGAATGTGGATCCTGCCCCCACGTGGGGTGAATTTGATCGCGTTTCCGAGCAGATTCGAGAGAACCTGAAGGATTCGGTCTTCGTCCATCTCGAAGCGGGGCAGGCCCTCCTGTACGTCGATGTCCAGGTGGAGTTCCTTGTCCAGCAGCAGGCCCTGGACACTCTCGGTCGCCCGTTGAACCACGGCCCCCATCTCCAGTCTCCGGAGATTCCACTCCATCTTTCGGGCGTCGATCCTTGCCAGGTCCATGATGTCATCGATGAGCCGTGTCAGCCGTTCGCTCTCACGGTTGATGATGGTAAGGAATTCCTGCAGCGTGTCGGATCCGTCATCGTCGTAGTTCAGCAGGATTTCCGAGAAGGACCGGATCGACGTCAGGGGCGTTCTCAACTCGTGGGACACGGAGGAGAGAAAGGAATCCTTTGTCTTGTCGAGTTCTTTGAGTTCCTTGTATGCCTCGCGCAGCTCTGCGGTCCTCTTCTGGACCCGTTCCTCGAGTTCGTCGTTAAGTTTGCGGATTTCCGCTTCCGCCTTGTTACGCGCGGAGATATCCTGGAGCAGGAAGACCTTGCCGGCGCTGGTCCTCAGTTTTACGACGATCAACTCGAGAGGGACGGTCTCACCCTCTTTCTTTCTTCCGGTGCCCAGCCCCTTGGAGAAGCCTTCCTTTTCGACCCGCTGGTAGAACCCGCTCCCATGTTCCTGTCCCGAGATTGCCTCGAGTTTCAGAAGATCCGTCTTTTGGTTGATCATCTCCTTGGCGGTGTAGCCGAACATGCGCTCCACAGAGCCGTTGCACATGAGAATCCGGTTCTCTGCGTCCGCGACGAGGAGCACGTCCGGATGGATGCTCAGGATGATGTCTTCCAGCTCGTCCTGCTTGCGGAGGGCCCGAATCCAGCCCCGGTAGATGAGCCAGAGGAGGCCTGCCAGGTAGAGGAGAACCAGGTTCGCATACAACTGGAAATCCGCGACCTTCGAGTAGAAATTCAAAAATCCAAGGATTCTGTCCGTGGCATTGATGGCGATGGCAAAAAGCGCAACGCTGACCGTCAGGACCACGACCAGTGCGAGATTAACAGTATCCCTGTTGCTCGCATTCATGGACTTCATTGCATCTTCCCGATACCGAGCGGTTACGAGCGAGTCTATCCATCATAACTGATAAGGAGATCGGCTGTTTGGGAGGAAAAACTTACTCGAAGGAGGAAGAGTCGGGCTTTTTTGTTTGGATGACCTCGACAGCGGGGGGGATCGCCTCGAGTCCTTCCTCAGCGCCCGATCATGGCAATCTTGTTGTAGAACCAGCCGATGAAGGAGCCGGTCAGGGTTCCCAAGGCAAAACCGTACAGGAACCCGATGAAGCTTCCCGGGAAGGAGACCCGGTACCCGATGAAGTACTGGCTCAACAGGGCCAGGTGGGGCCCCACGGGCTCTCCCCCCTTCACGACGAGCCAGTTCGTTGCCAGGAACAACGCTAGGCCGCAGACGATTCCCAGGGTAAGCCCGAAGACCTTCGTATTCAGCCAGAGGACACCACTGAACAGCTTTTGTTCAGCGGCCCGATCTTCTTCATTTCGCCCGTTCATGCCTCTGTCCTCCCGCGCTTCCGGCGCTTCGTCAGAAATGCTCGAAAAAATCTCGCAGAGACAACATCTCGGCCTTCTTCTTTGCCATGTACAGGTAAGCAGCGAGGATGAAATTTCGAAGATAGGCAAACAGCCATCCGAAAAGAAACCCCCAGACGAAAGCGTATCCAAAGGCCAGACAGGCCCCTTGCGTCGTGACCGTGTACCCGATGAAGTACTGCTCCAGGAGTCTCAGATTGGGGCCGACGACCTCTCCACCTTTGATGACCAGCCAAAGGGTGGCCAGGAAGATGAGGAGCCCTGAGGCGGTCCCCACCGAAATTGCGAAGGCCAGCTTGTCCATTCGGGCGAATGCAGGCGCAAGCACACCTTCCCACGACTTCGCCGCTTTCTGCTCTTCGAGATACTCTTCTTCCTCGTTGACACTCCAGAGGTCATGGCGCGAACCCAGGACATTCTCGGCGGCCAGCATCCCCGTGATCATCGAATGATCCATATTGTTGTACCGATGCATGCCATTGCGGCCGATGGTCTGGAGATTCTCGATTGTCCCGAGGAAGGTTCGAATCGTTTCCAGGTGTTCTTCAACCCCGTGGTTGTAGACGGGATACGCCTTGGGCTGACGCACCACGTAGCTGTCGATCACATCGTCCGCATGGGCCAGCCCGAGTTCTGCCAACTCCGAGGAAGCGAGCCCCCGCAGGTCCTCATCGGGCATCTGCCAGACCTCATCCCCTTCGTCGCAGAAGTATTCCATCCCCAGACTGGTCTTGTCCGGATTCGGAACCATGGCGGCACTCCAGTTTTTGAAATTCTGGATACGCCCCACCCTCACCTCTGAACCGTGCACGTAGATCCACTGGTCCGGAAAGACCTCCCGCTTGTTCACGATGAGAACCACGATAAGAAAGGCACGGTAGGAGAGCTTGCGGGCCGCCTCGCGTACCTCCTCAGGCGCCTTCGGATCGAGCATGCCTACGAGCGTCGAGATGGGAATGCTGGAAATCAGCTCGCGAACCGGGAATTCGTGTTCTCTGTCGCTTTCCTGGAAAACCACACGAAGAATCCGTCCCTTATCGAGGCAAAGGCGAGTCACTTCGGATCGCAACCTCAGTTGTCCTCCCGAGGATTCGATCGCCTTCCGAAAACGTTCCCACATCATTCCCGGCCCCTTCTTGGGGTAGCTAAAGGCCTCGATCAGGGACTTCGCCTTCTGGACACCGAAAAGGGCGTTGGTGACGGCCCTGGCAAGGGACAACCCCTGGATACGCTGTGCGGCCCAGCTCGCAAGGATTTCGTCGCAAGGGATCCCCCAGACCTTTTCCGTATAGGTTTTGAAGAAGGTTCTGTAGAGGCGTTCACCAAACCGGTTGGAGACCCACTGTGCGAAGGTTTCCTCCTGGGGATGCTTCCAG
>JAUWSZ010000214.1 GCA_030609865.1 bacterium
GTTCTCGAATCGGAGGTTTGGGAGGGTCCGGGAGGCCATAGTCCGTGGCCCAGGATCGGGCTCGCTCTCGAAAGTCCTTGGCGAGTGCGAGACGTTCGCGTGTTCCCTCGAGGAGCGTAATTCCCCGTGGCCGCTCGAGTCGGGTCGTCAGGAGGTGGATGCTGATCTCGGTCGGCGACTTCGCTTCCAGTTTGGTGCGGACAGCTTGCTCCACGACCTGCATGCTCTCTTCGAGTACGAAACGGTCCGGGGCCCCTTTCAGCCGGAAGTCCTTCCGGCTGGGTGTCTGCAGACTCAGCGCGAGGTGTGCGATCGGAAGGTCGAGCAGATGGCGCAGGTGTTCGGGGGTGAGGAGGCTCAAGTTCGTGATCAGGTGTATGGGGATCCCCAGGCGAACGCCATGCTCGGCAATGGTCAGGACCTGGGGGTGAAGGAGGGGTTCCCCCATCAGGGAAAGATTGACCCACCGGCAGAGGCTCTTCTCCGCGATCTCATCGAGAAGCCGCCTGGCCAGATCCTCGTCCATCCGTCCGCGCTTGCGCGCCATGCAGGAATTCGGACAGAATGAACAATCGAAATTGCACCGGTTCGTGAGTTCGAGGAAGATGCATTCGAAGGGTTCCGTTCGTGGCGGCACGGTTTTATCCTTACGAGCGGGTTCAGGGGCAAGGCCCCTCCGAGAATAACACGGGGCTCTGAGAAGTGTCGAGAGAACGACCTGCCTTGACATGCCTCGGGCAGACATGAAAGAAACCGAAAGCATCATTGTTTTCGGAGGGAAGGAAGCCGATGGCAGAAGAGCGAATGGATCCGGTGTTCGCATGTTACGCGTCCTTCTGGGAGCATGCCTATCGATACAGGTTTGCAGCCAAGTACGTACGTGACAAGTGCGTCCTGGACATCGCCTGCGGGGACGGCTACGGCACAGCGGCCCTGCAACGAGCAGGTTCGAAAAGCGTTGTAGGGATCGATCTGTCCCAGTCGGCCTGTTCCCGCGCCCGGAAGAAGTATGGGGAGAGGTTCTGCACGGGGGATGCCCATGCGATTCCTCTTGCCGACGGATCGATCGACTTGATCGTCACGTTCGAGACGATCGAACACGTCCGAAGGCCCGAGGCATTCCTGGACGAGTGTGTCCGGGTTCTCGCGCCGAAAGGCCTGCTCATCATATCGACCCCGAACAAGGCGGTGCACAGTGAGTCCCCGGAACGGAACCCGTTTCACTGCTCCGAGATGAACGAACAGGATTTTCTCTCCCTTCTTTCGTGTCGCTTCAACCATACGAAGCGATACACTCAAATCATCAAGACCGCCCCGTGGTGGAGCCCAATATCGCTTGCCGCCACACATGCGCAGTGGGTCCGAATGAAAGGGGGGTGGCGGGCCAGGGAATGGATGCGGACTCTCCTCTGCCCCCACATATGCCGTGATCTCGACGAGGACGATCGACTTTCTCCGGTCGAGGCGATATTGTCCAGAGACAGATTTCTCGCGCGATGGCTCAATCCCTATTGCGTTCACCCTCGATCCAGGAGTGAGCGCGAACGCCCTTGGTATCTGATAGCCGTCTCGCATGACTGAAGGGCTCGCTAGCCCATGATGGGTGCCCAACCCAATACGCCGATTCAAGATTCTCTTGATTGCGAGTATCTTGTTGCAGTTGGTCCGCTGCCAGAGTCCCCCTGTTGACCTGATAGCGCAAGAAATACCGATGGCTGGAAGAAATGATGGGTCTACGTTATGATGATCGCAATCATCAAACAGATAGGCAAAAAGTACCCCTCGAAGGATGGTCATCCCTTATTTCTTGAAGTGGAGCATGGTTGTGACACTCTGCAGGAGGGCCTTGTCTCCTGAGAAAAAAGAAATCATGAAGGAGTTCTTGGGACGCCGTAATCTGCCCTTGATAGGGCTCGTCGCCTTCGCTCTCGTCTCCCCGATCTCTATTGCGGCCACCAATGCAGCGTGGGTGGTCACGCTGCTCCTGTGGGGCTACAAGACGTACCATGAACGTCTTGTCCCCCGTGTTCTTTTTCCAAAGACCGAGCTGAATGCTGGGTTCGGGATTTTCTTTCTCGCTTCATTGTTAAGTTTATGGACTTCCTTGGACTTCTGGGCAAGTGTCGTGGAATTCCGGTCCCTGGGTCTGATGGTCATCTATTTCCTTTTCTGCTGGAATATCGAGAGCACACAGGAACGGAGGCGGTTGGTATTCTGTCTTTTGGGAGCGGCCATCCTGGCTGCCATCTTTGGTATCGTACAACATACAACGGGGTGGGACTACACGGGCCACTACGATCCGACAAGCGGAAAGGCAGGTAGTTTCTTCGGCCTGCACCTGACCTTTGGTGAGTATCTTGTTCTCACGACATGCCTGCTAGGAGGGATAATACTGTTTGGAAACCCGACGGGGCCTCTCCTGGTGGCAGGGCTAAGCGTATCCCTTCTCATGATGGTCGGAATCGTTGCGAGCGGCTCAAAGGGCTCTTTGCTCGGACTCATCACGGGAGCTGTGGTGCTTCTGGGTTTGCGGGGGAAGAAGGTTCTCGTATGGGTGTGTGTGGTGGGGATGATTGCGATGCTTCTCATCTTCGCTCTCAAATCCTGGGCCCCTCTACACGACATTGTTTTCCAATTTCAGGTTGACGCTGAAGAGACCGACGGACCGATGGCCTCGAACACGCGAAGGGTATACATGTGGTGGTCCGGGTTGAGGATTTCCACGAGCCATCTCCTGAACGGTGTCGGTCTCCATGCAGTTGAAACCGTTTATCCGACCTTCCGACACCTCTCGGCAAAGGAACCGAACCAGTGGCATTTGCATAACCAGTACATACAGATCGGTGTCACAAGAGGATTATTTGGACTGGCAGGACTGCTGTATATCCTGATTGCTGCGTTCCGAGCGGGCTACAGGCGTTTCAGGTTGTGCCGAGACCCATGGGACAGGGGTCTGTCCGGAGGGATCCTGGCAGGCCTGGCCGGCTTCCTTGTCGACGGCTTAACCGAATACTGTTGGGGGGATTCGGAGGTCCTCATGCTCGTTTACATGTTGTTGGGGTTGATGGCCTCCATTCCTGCCGGCAACGAGTTGGCGGAGCCGGCGAGGGGAGGCAGCCGAAAAGAGTCATTCCGATCGATACGGGCTCTATCGCAGATCGAGAAAATAGGCGTGATGGGCTTGTTGGCGGGAATCGTTCTCGTTTCCTTCCTGTTCCCCGTTGTAGAGTGTTCTGTAAGGATGCGAATCCTTGAGTTGGCATTAGGATTCGTCCTGCTTGGACTCGTCTCCACACCCTTGCTGGGAGATGAAGCACGAAAGGTAAAGATCGCGCAGGGGATTGCTTGCATCACAGTCTTCGCGGGATACGCTTTCACACGGCATCTCTGGATGTTGGCTGAGGAGTTCTTTCAAGCAATCCCTCTCTCCTCTCCCCCATTCCTGGTGCTTGTCCTGGCCACGCTGGTTCTTTGTTCTGTCGTCCTGTGGGTAATTTCTAGGAAGCCTGTCTTCTCGATCTTTGACGTATCCGTGTTTGCTGCTCACTTCTTGTGGGCTGCTCTGGCCTTGGGCACAAATCTCCTGCTTGGTCTCGCCATCCGACATCAGGCGATTCTGGCGCCTCCTTTTGTTGTGCTCCTGCCGCTCCTGACGCTGACCTTTTCTCTCTACTGCCTGGTTCGCTTTACCTATGGGGGCGACAAGACAGAACGGATTCTGCTTTCCTGTATCGCCTTGAGCATGTTGATCCACGCGTGGAGATGAAGATGACTGACCCGCAGCATTCCTCCATTGTTGGAACAGAGGACAAGATCTCCATGAAGAACCGGCTCCGGAATTGGATCAAGCTTTACTACTACAAGGTCGAACCAATTCTTAGTGTTGTCTGGTTCTCTCTGAGATGTGTGGAGGTCTTCTTGCTCTATCCCTGTATCTTGTCACTCCCCCCTCGGCTTGCCTGGAAGATATTCAAAATGCGGGCCCCATGGCTCTTTCTCAAGCCCTCACAGAAAAGGCTCATTCTGGACAATCTGCAGAACGGGGCGAGAGCAAGAACGCCTTCCGACAAGATTGCTCTCCTTGCGAGAAGACATGCCTTGTTTTGCTCATCCATCCGTTTCGAGACCCAGTTCCTTCTGTCCTGTTCTGCAAAGAAGGTGGACGATACCGTCCGGTTTGAAGGGCTTTCCCTTGTGGACGCGGCTCAGGCGGAAGGGAAGGGCGTCATGCTCCTCGGCTGTCACGCGGGGACCTTCTATCGGGCCATCTTCGCCTCTGCGCGAAGAGGCTACAAGCTGCACGTAGTCACCATGCGACCTGAAGACGCAGGGCAAGGAATCTGGAAAGACAAAGTTGGATCCATTCTTTACAGGAAACTCCTAAAGAAGCTGGAGGAAGAGCCGAACGTCCGGATCCAGTACGTAGGTGGCTCGCTTCTCGAGGTTCCCCGGGCACTGCGCAGGGGAGAGATCGTGTGTGCCACCCTGGATGTTCCCGTGACGCAAGGGGAAGAGAAGACATCTCCCATAGAATTCTTGGGTAGGGAATGCTCCTTCTCTTCCCACCTGATTCGTCTGGCGGCGCGGCTCGACGCGGTCTGTCTCCCTTACGTAACGCACGGCGAAAAAGATCTTTGCTGGATCAAGATCCACCCCCCGTTGATGACGACGGAGAACAAAGGGAATGAAGATTCGGACGTCGAGGAAGAGATGACATATGTCTTCAGCGTTTTGGAGCATCACATCCTTACGTATCCCGAACAGTGGTGGCTTTGGAATGTCCTGGGCGGTTTCGGTTCGCCCATATACCCGACTTCCTAACGATGTTTGACAAGGTATCGTGTCTACCCTATGCTTTTTAGTTCAGGAGCAAGCCTTCGTGCCCTGACAATGGAAGAGGGACTGACCGTCGATGAAGGATGAAGACATAGGATCGCAGGACTCAATGAGCAGATGTATTCGTACTCTTCCCAGTCCATACCCAAAGCGCCGATTGCGCGCGATCTTGTCTAAGTGGACGGACTGGTTCTACGAATTCAATTTTCAAGACGGAGTGTCAACGCAGACGGATCCGCTTGTGAACAAGATCCATAGGACGCGGGCTGAGATGATTCTTCCATTTCTGGATGACCTGTATGGCGATCACTGGCCGGAGATTCGATGTCTCGATGTGGCGAGCCATCAGGGATGGTTTGCCATCCAGGTGGCCCTGCGCGGTGCTCGTGAAGTCTGTGGAATTGATATTCGTGAAAGCCATGTAGAAAGGGCTTCCACCATTAGGGAAGTTGCCGGCCTTCAGAATGTGCGTTTCGAAAAGCGTAACTTGTATGGGATTGATGCAGAGAAGGATGGAATATACGACCTCACCCTTTTCCTGGGGATTCTTTATCATCTGGACAGTCCGCTCGAGGCCCTCCGTGCCGTCCGGTCCGTCACGAAACACCTCTGCGTCCTGGAAACCCAGGTCGCACGCCCCGCACCTCAACTCTCATGTCTCTGGGGCAGTAGCCCTGGTCTCAGACTGGGACCTGCGATGGCTGTCATTCCCTCGGATGAAGGACATGTGGAAGAA
>JAUWSZ010000344.1 GCA_030609865.1 bacterium
CTGATACCCGTGGGGGAACTGCATCAGAGGCTCGACGAACTCGATCGCTCCAAGCCTGCCATCGTCTACTGCCGGGCCGGGGTGCGAGGCGCAAACGGGACCGGCGTGCTGTTGAATGCCGGTTTCGAAGAGGTGCGGAACCTGGACGGCGGCATCCTTGCCTGGGAGGGGAACGTTGCGACCGGGGCTCCCGAGGCGGGCATGTGGTGGTTTCAGGAGGCCCGGAACCCGGTGGACTATATCGCGCTCGCCTGGATCCTCGAGGAGGGTGCGAAGATCTTCTACGCGAGGATGGCCGAGCAGTTTGCTTCTCAGGATACCGGCGATCTGTTCAAGGAACTTGCTGCAGCAGAGGGGCATCACAAAGATACGCTGCGAAAGCTGTACAAAGTCCTGACAGACAGGGAAGACGACCCCGTTTCGCCCGATGAAGTGGCTGCCCACGACACGATGGAGGGGGGCGCATCGCTCACCAAGGCCCTGGCATGGGCTGACGGGAAAAAGGCCATCGACGTTCTCGAATTCTCTGTCGCCATGGAGGTGAATTCATACGATCTGTACCTCAAAGTGGGGCAAAGCCTTGAGGAGCAAGAGAGTAAGGCGATCCTGCTCAGCCTCGCCCAGGAGGAGAAGGCTCACCTGGACCGCCTGACCGAGGCTTTCGTACAACAGGAAAGGTAGACCGCCGTCCTGCCCGGTCGTGGTGGCGTGTAATCGTGATGATCTTGAGCTAGGAGGAAACCTTGGCCTTCAAACTGGAAGATGTGAGCTGGGAATGTACGGCAATCCCTTTCGCGTAGAGAATTCACATGGTCTGCACCTCTTCCTCGGTGCACTCGTCGTCCTCACGTTGCTGGTCTCCGGTTGCGGACGAGACGAGACCGGACCCCGAATCATGCCCGATCAGGAGGTTCGTGTGGTCCTGCCTGAATATCCGTACATGGATCATTCCTCGATACGGGTGGATCCCGCTCTTCTGGACCGGCTGGCAGGGCGCTTTCTGGACCAGGGCGGCTCCCGTTCGGACATTTCCACTTTTCTTTTCTATTACATACCCGTATGGGCTTTGGACGCGATCGGCAAGGGGGGAGGCTCGAACCTGGAGGAGCTGGAGGGTTTGCTGTATCTGTCCGGCTTTTTCGGTGGCGTATGGCTCAAAGGGGTCCTTCATCCGGAGGAACCTTTTTCAGGGGCTCCTTCCCTTTCTTCTTTCAAAGAGGATACCGAAAACAATATCTTCTCTTTTCTGGCCTCCTTCACGGAATTGCTGAACGATCTGGCCCGGTCCGGCAAGCCGCACGCGCTCACCCAGTTTGCAGGAGACAGCCTGAACCCCCTTTTGTTTCTGTACGGATACAACCTGGGATACCTGCAGGGCATACTGGACAATCCCCCGGCGGGGGCCGTGGCCCCGGAGGGATACCTCACCTGTGACCATCTCCTGGATTGTCGGACACCACTGCGCCGCATTTCTCTCCTGGAGGAACTTCTCCCGCTTCTCCGGTCACTCAGGGACCCGCCCGATTCCCGGTGGAGCCGGATTGCCCGGCAGGTGCGGAAGACAGTCCCCTCGGCCATGGAGACAGGGGCCCGGATCTGGAGCAATCACCTGAGCGTCGAGGACATGCGTCCGGAATCCTATCATGTTCTCCTGGATCTCAGTGCGGGTTTCCTTCTCTATTCTCAGGTCCTGGTCCTCTCGGCCATGGATGCCTGGGGAAACGGAAACCCGGAGATGGGGAGGAGTACCGTCGGTTTGAATGCGGGAATGGCGGCATGGGCGGGCGGGTACGGAATCGGTCTCGTTTCGCGTTATCCCGGGGATCATCTGCCCCGGCTCGAATGACTCGCAAATCAGCACCTCGGGGTCACCCCTGACCCCGATCGACTCGCTCGAAAGGAGAAGGCTCACCTGGACCGCCTGACCGAGGCATTCGTCCGGCAGAAACGCTAGAGAGAACTCAATCGTCGATATCGGTGTTGTTCCCAAAGATCATCAGCGCGCCGTCGAAACAACAGTGAATGAACTGGGCGGTGTTGCCCCGGACCTCCACCGTGTCGAGGAAGGCGATGTTTCGGAAGGTGGCCTTGTTCTTGTTGATCACCACCTTGCCGTCAATGGCCGTCCAGTCCTCCAGGTCACTGCACTCGTCACCCGCCTCGCCCACGAGGGTGAACTTGTTCCCGTTTACGGTGAGGGGCTGTTCGTACAGACCTGCAGGGAGGAAAATGGTGACCTTGTTGTCCCATATGACTTGGGGCAGCCCGTCCACCGGCTCTGGCTCTTCCCTCCGGACAACAGTGATGCCCAGGGAGTTGAATCCGGCCTCAACCAGGATCTCGATCAACTCACCTTCAACCACATCATCCAGTTCGATGGTGCTGCTGATTCCCTGATCCGGCAGCTCGATACGGAGCACAACGTTCTCGGAGGGCTCCACCTCGGAGATGAGAAACGTGCAGTCGTCTTCCAGGACGATGTCGGCCGGGCTGCCGTTCAACGTGACAATCACATCGGGGCATCCTGCGTCCGCCGCCTGCATAGCTCCCTGTGCGGCCACCCCCACCCCCACGAGGCTCCCGACGATCACGGCCGAGTTCTCCCTCGACCTCGTACCCGGGGCGACTCCCTCCGACGACCCGTCGCTCCCGCATCCGGAGAAGCAGGACAAGACGGCGACCGATAGAATCAAGACAGCGATGCGAATTTTCACGAGGCTTTCCTCCTATCTTCACGGTCCACAGGGACATGATGTTTCGAATATTATCTGCAAAGGAATGTCTTTCTGTCAAGAAGAACCACCGTCATCCCAGTTCCAGGGTGGCGCCGCACCAGTCATCCTCCGTGTGAGAGTCGTGGGGCGCGTAGACTTCCGCCAGCCGGATGTCCGGGTTGATGACGCTGATAATCGCCTTCCACATGGCCGTAAAGGCCGGCTTGCAGTTGAGTTCGGGCCAGCCCGCCTCCTCCCGTGCCAACTGCATCGGGCATCGGGTCACCTTGAACACGAGCCTCTTGTCCGTGAGTTCCGCGTAGCCCCCTTCCGGGCCTTCCTCGGCTGCCAGGGAAAAGGTCATGACCTTGACCACGTCCTCCAACGTGCTGCCCAGGTTCCACAGCTTCTTCAACCGGTGGGCCTCCACGCCCGACCACTTCGCCCAGAGCATCTCGTCGAACTCCGCGGCCACCTCGGAGCCGTACTTCATCGTCACGTTGGCCATCCAGTTGTTCTGCAAGGACCAGAAGTTTTTGTTGCAGACCTCGATGTAGTCGATGATCTCTTCCTTGCTCATCTTCGCGAGCTCTGCTCTCTTGTCCGGTTTGGTCAGTTCCACGGCACACCTCTCTTACAGCTCGACGATATCGGTCTTCCCGTTGGCAACAGCGTTCATGAATTCTTTGCCGGTCATGTTCGCCTCCCGTCACCGAATATTCTACCAAGATTACAGCAGGAAGGCCACGTTCCCCGCATCGAGGATCGTGTGCTCCAGGAATATCTTCACGCCGATGCCGATCAGGATGAGGCCGCCGAGTACTTCCGCGTAGCCGCCGAAGCTCGCCTTCAGCCTGCGGCCCAACTAGATTCCGGCCCGGGTCATGGCGAAACTCACCCCGCCGATCACAAGTGCAGGGAAGAGAACCTCTCCGGCAAGGACGCCGAACGAGAGCCCCACGGCGAGTGCATCGATGCTCGTAGCGACGGAAAGAATCACGAGCCGCCATCCTTTGGACGGGTCGACTCGTAGTGCCTCTTCATCCCGCGGGGAAATGCCCTCCCAGATCATCCTCAGGCCGACGAAGAGAAGCAGGCCCAGCGCAACGTAGTGGTCCCATGCCGCTATCGCCTCCACGATGCTCGCGCCGGCGAAGTAGCCTGCCAGGAAGAGGAGGGACTGGAAGAGCCCGAAATGGAAGGAAAGCCTGAACACACCCCTCTTCATGGGGGCCTCAAACAGGGTCCCGGACCCCACACCCACCGCAAAGGTGTCCATGCCGAGACCGACGGCGATAAGAACGGCTTCGAGGTTCATATTCCCGTAGTTACATTCCCCTTCTGTATTGGCCCCCTACATCGTAGAGCGCCCGGGTGATCTGGCCAAGGGTGCACACCCGAACCGTGTCCATCAGCTCGGCAAAGACGTTGCCCCCTTCGAGGGCCACCCGCTGAAGGCGAGCCATCGCCTTGGGGCCCTCCTTCTCGTTCCGCTTCACGAAGTCCTTCACCCGCTGGAGCTGGGAGGCCTTCTCTTCCTCGGTGGCCCTGGCCAGCTCGACAAATGCGCCCAGCTCATCGAACTCGGAGTGCGGGTTCTGGAAGGTGTTCACCCCGACGATCGGGAACTGGCCGTTGTGCTTGAGCGTCTCGTAGTGGATCGACTCTTCCTGGATCTTGCTGCGCTGGTATCCGGTCTCCATGGCGCCCAGAACGCCCCCACGCTCCGCGATCCTGTCGAACTCGGCGAGAACGGCTTCCTCCACCA